>JAFDDS010000055.1 GCA_019310745.1 Deltaproteobacteria bacterium
AAAAGGCAACACAGGGGCTACTTTTACTGTGCGGAAGATCTCTTACGGTGTCGGTGTGGAGAAAATTTTTCCTTTTCACTCCCCAACAATAGATAAAATAAAGGTAATTTCGAAGGGCAAGGTGAGGAGGGCAAGACTCTACTATTTACGCAAACTGAGGGGTAAGGCAGCGAGGCTCAAGGAAAAAACCACTTGATGCGATTCCATAAGGATAACCAGTTCTATGAATTTCAGGCCAGACTTGCAGGGTATTCTATTGTGGCTGGCATAGATGAAGCAGGACGTGGCCCATTAGCTGGCCCTGTAGTCGCGTCTGCTGTGATTTTACCTGAAGATATTACCTTACCTGGGGTGAGGGATTCCAAAAAAATGTCTGAGAGGGCGCGCGAGGAGGCCTTTTCCCTCATTGAAAGCAAGGCTATAGGTTTCTCCTTAGCCGTGGTAAGCTCACAAGAGATTGATAAAGTTAATATTCTTCAGGCCACTCGAAAGGCTATGAAAGTTAATATTCTTCAGGCCACTCGAAAGGCTATGAAAGAAGCCACTTTAACACTTGATCCCCAGCCTGATTATTTATTAATTGATGGTATATATCCTGTTGACCTTCCTATTCATCAAAGGTGTATCGTAAAAGGAGACGATCTCTCTTTATCTATATCAGCAGCTTCTGTTCTCGCTAAAGTGTACCGGGATAGAATTATGTGTCAACACCATAGGTTATATTCGCACTATGGGTTTTCTTCAAACAAAGGATATGGAACACCTGGTCACATAAACGCCATAACGAGATTTGGTCCCTGCCATATTCATAGATTGACCTTTAAAGGTGTTCTTTAGTGACAAAAGAAAGGATTGCCCTCGGAAGGTTTGGCGAGGACCTGGCACGGGAAAGATTAAAAGATTGTGGATATAGGATTCTTACAACAAATTATAGATGCCCTTTCGGCGAGATCGATGTAATTGCGAGAGATGGTGATGTGTTAGTGTTTGTAGAGATAAAAACACGTAAAAATACATCCCTGGGTCTGGTTAAAGAGACAGTTAATATCAGGAAACAACGCCACATTTCAAAGGTAGCCCTGGCGTATATGAAATCTCACAACCTTTGGGGAAGTAAGGCGAGATTTGATGTGGTTGCGGTAGGATTACTCGATGGGCAAAAAGAAATTGAGATTATAAAAAATGCATTTGAATTGGCTTACTGATTAATTAAAAATGCCTAAAGTGAGCTAAAGTAAAAATGATTTATTGTAAATACTCAGGTTCAAAGTTCCCCGATAAATCGGGGTTAAATGGTTGTTTGCTTAACCCTGTACTGTTAAACCCAGGTTTTTCCTGAGCCAGTTGAGGACTCTCCGCATGTACAACTGTTCGGTTCGGGTTGAACCCCTGAACAGTGAACCTTGAACCTGACAACCTGGGTAGTTACGATTTATTTACATAATTTTAGGCACTTTAGGCATTTTTAACCCTGGCCCAGACCCCTGGCCCAGACCTGGTTTGCAATGCTTAGCTTATGCTGCTTAATCTCCAGAAATACTACAGCGATTGCAACATTTGCCAGGGAAGTCGCACCAGGGCAGGCTGGCCTATAATCTTAATAGGCTGAGCCAAGCACGTAGCACCTTATAGACTTAACAGTTTGATTTAAGCACGTCACGCCAGGGCGGGCTTTAGGCACTTATTAATGATTCCCGATAAAGGCACACATGACTTACATCAAGGCAAAATCTATATTGTTTCTACTCCAATAGGTAACATGGAGGATATCACCCTAAGAGCCCTAAAAGTATTAAAAGAAGTGGGATTAATCGCGGCTGAAAGCAGAGAGCGTACAAGAAAGCTATGTACATATTATACTATTAAGACACCTATCACTACCTATAACAGTCACAATCAACATTATAAAGGGCGTGTACTTCTTGAGAAAGTAAAGTCAGGGCTTGATATTGCTCTGGTGAGCGATGCAGGAACGCCTGGCTTGTCTGATCCTGGTTCCAGGTTAGTGAGGGAGGCTATAGATAATCATATACGGTTAGTACCGATTCCAGGTGTTTCAGCTTCTTTAGCAGCACTTTCCGTTTCTGGGTTACCTACTGATAGATTTATCTTTGTTGGTTTTCTGTCAAATAAGAAAGGAAGGCGAAGAACCGAGCTTGAAGGTCTCAAGAGGGAGATGCGAACTATGATTTTTTTTGAATCTCCCCATCGACTACTAAAGATGCTTACAGATATGTATGAGATTCTGGGTAATAGAGATATTGTGCTGGCCAAAGAAATGACAAAGATTTTTGAAGAGGTGAAAAAGGGGTCAGTCAGTAAAATAGTATCCTCTCTCGAGGATGAGAAGATTAGGGGTGAATATACTATTATTGTGGAAGGAGCAAAAGAGAAATCTGCCTCTATTATTGACAATTAATAATTGCCTGACTAAATTTAAAAAATCATGGAAGAGATACGATTGCTAAAAGTAATAAATGAGCTTGGAATACATGCGCATGCAGCTGGTCAGATAGTAGAGCTGGCTGGTAAATATAGGGCAAAATTATTTTTACAAAAGGATTCTCGAGAGGTGGGTGGTTCAAGCATTTTATCAATTCTTTCGCTTGCCTGCCCCAAAGGTAGTGAAGTCAGAGCCAGAATAGTTGGAGCTGATGCCAAGAAATTCATGGATGAGCTCGAAAGGCTTTTTAAAAATAAATTTGGAGAGACCGAACGAGGACACTATCGACCGAGAAAAAAGACAGTGAAAATGAAAGGGTTTCCTGTTTCTCCTGGTATTACCATTGGGAAAGCACATCATTTAGATAGATCGAGGACGACGGTTTTTTATAGGAAATTGATTAACAAGAAAGAGGTAGAAAGAGAAATTGATCGCTTTAAACATGCTGTGGACATGGCAAAGGAACAGATCCAAAAGTTTAAATCCAATATCCCGGAACAGGTAAAGGGATATGCCTTTGTCCTGGATACTCACACAATGATTCTGGATGACAGTCTGATTTTTGATTCGACCATACAAAGAATCCAAAGAGAGAAGGTTAATGCCGGGTGGGCTTTAAAAAAATCGGTAAATACTATCCACCAGCTTTTTAAAAAGGTTGAGGATGAATACATTGGTCGTAGAATGGAAGATGTAGACAGTGTAAGTGAAAGAGTATTAAGTAATTTAACAGGAGTTGACCCGGATAGCCTGACAGAGATCAAAAAAGAGGTTATCATTGTAGCCCATGTTCTTTCGCCCTGTGATATTGTTGAGATCAATGTAAACCATGTAATGGGTATTTTAACAGATGTTGGAGGTCGAACATCACATATGGCCATTATGTCTGAAGCCCTTGAGATACCGGTAGTTGTGGGATTGGAAAGCGCTACCGATATAATCGTGGATGGCGATCTCTTGATTGTTGATGGAAATACAGGCGATATTATTATTAATCCTGCCCCTGATACCATCATTACGTATGAAGACAAGAAAAAACGGTATAATAGATATAAATCTGCCATAGATAAGGTCAGACATCTGCCTGCTGAGACCTCGGACGGATATAAGATAACAATCAAAGCGAATATTGAATTTTTAGGGGAGACAAAGGCGGCAATTGAGAATGGTGCCGAAGGCATAGGTCTTTATAGGACAGAATATCTGTACATGATTAAGAATAATTTTCCAGATGAACAGACCCTTTTTGATGACTATAGCCAGATTGCTAAAATGGTAGCACCTAATCCGGTTACCATAAGAACTCTGGATATCGCAAGTGATAAGATGATGACATCAGACTCAGAGATAGGGGCCAGCAAGGAGGATAATCCTGCCCTTGGTCTTCGGTCTATTCGGTTTTGTCTAAATGAGCGAAATGTATTTAAAACCCAGTTAAGGGCTATATTACGGGCCAGTGTATATGGTAATTTCAGATTAATGTTCCCAATGATATCAGGTTTGGGGCAATTCCTGGAGGCAAAGAGGGTTTTAAAGAGTGTTATGCGCTCGCTTGATAGAGAGGGAATTGAATATAATAGAAACATACCTATTGGAATTTTAATTGAGATCCCTTCTGCAACATCGATTGCAGATATTCTTGCAAAGCATGCTGATTTTTTTTCTATAGGAACTAATGATCTGATTCAATATGCATTAGCAATAGATAGAGAAAATGAACATGTTGCCCATCTCTATGAACCTTTTCATCCAGCTGTTTTGAGAATGATACACCAGGTGGTCGAGGCAGGCAATAATGAGGGGATTGATGTATCTCTGTGTGGTGAAATAGCCGGTGATCCTCTTGCTATTTTAATGCTTCTTTCTTTGGGATTAGAGGAATTTAGCATGAATATCGGCTCTATCCCGCTGATCAAGAAAATGATCAGGATGTTGCCATTACGGGAGGTGAGGGATCAATTTAAGGGCATATTGCAGTTACCCACCAGTGAAAAGGTTGAGAGTTTTGTTTTAAAAAAGGCACAGTCTCTCCTTCCCGATATTTTTAAGGAAGGTGTTTTTAGATATAGGACAACAGGTATCGGGTAGGCAGGTGATAGATGCAGAAAAAAATCCTGAGCCAGAATAGAAAGGCCAGACATGACTATTTTATTGATGAGATCTATGAGGCAGGAATTGTTCTTTCTGGACCAGAGGTTAAATCTTTGAGGGAGAGTCGTGCCAGCCTGAAAGATACCTATGCACGGATCAAAAACGGGGAGCTCTTTTTATACAATATGCACATTACACCGTATCCTTTTGCCCATAATTTGAATCTTGATCCGATCAGGACAAGAAAGCTTCTCATGCAAAAGAGGGAAATCAAGAGGTTGATAGGAAAGACAGAGGAAAAGGGATATTCTTTGATCCCATTATCGATATATCTTTTAAGAGGTATAATCAAGGTAGAACTCGCTCTGGCTAAGGGGAAGAGAAAATATGATAAGAGACATGTCTTAAGAGAAAGGGAGATGAAAAGGGAGTTAGACCAACTGAAGAAAAAGGATATTACATAAGATATATTGATTTTACTATATATTTATGCTTTAATAGAAACAGTTCATTGAAAACTGGGGGCGAAACGGCTTCGACGGGGATAAAAAAGCTTAAGTTGCATATCGAGGTTCTGTTTGCTCGTTAAACAGGCAGAAAACAATAAACGCAGACGATTATGCGTATGCTTTAGCCGCTTAAAAGGCTAACGTCCTTCCATTTTTTTCCTGTGAGGATGGATTTGGGCGCCGACTAGCAGGATAGCTAACCCGAGGAACCTGAATCTCAGGAAGGCGAAAATTTTTTCAGGTTAGTTCCTTATTCATCTTGCCCGAAAGGGGTCTAAGGGGCGAACATTAAAGTTCGGGCTATGTATGTAGATGCTTAAGTGGAATATTTTCGGACGGGGGTTCGACTCCCCCCGCCTCCACCATCTACCAATCAATTCATACATTTTTATCTCCCTGCTTTATGTTACCAACTCGAATCCTATAACTATTTTTTGTGGTTAATCAAAACGTTGTGATTATCGTGTTGAAATTGCGCGGTACACAATTATTCCTACGCATTTCCTCAATCCTTTCTTATTTTTTTATTTCTTAAACTATGGCACGATGTAATGTTATAATGGTTGTTGGCCGTATCTCATAAGGCTTTATGTTCGCAGAGAAGAAGGTATGGTGTATGAGGGTTGAAGGGCGCAACAAGGAGTTGATTCTGAAAATGGGTTGCAAAAATCAAGTATAATGACTATAATATAGAGTATTGAAATATTTCATAATTTTTAAAGATGTTACTATGGGGTAGGTGAATGGAATTTGAAGATAATTTAAAAGAAGAGAAAGAGCAGAAAATTCCTAATCAAAAGGAACTTGAGAAGGAGCTTAGCGATTATCTTTCCAAGAAATACGGTGATCGGATAAAGATAATATCTCCTATACTCTTTCCTCAGGGTGATCCAAAAAAAACAGATGAAGGTGGAAAGGCTGGCTCCAAGAAGCCTGGCGTTCCTGCTTTTGATATGAAACCCGAGGAATTGGATTCCTATTTGGATGGGTATGTAGTTAAGCAAAATCAAGCCAAAGGAGTGCTCGCTACAAAAATCTGCACCCATTTCAACCGCATAAAATCCCTGGTTAAGCGATCTAATAAAGAAAACCCCTTTTCTGTGGGGATGATTAAAAACAATATCCTTATGATAGGCCCAACAGGTGTTGGCAAGACATATTTGATAAAATTGATTGCCCAAA
>JAFDDS010000056.1 GCA_019310745.1 Deltaproteobacteria bacterium
AAAACTAATTAATAGGCTCACCAAATATGGCATTAATAGTACAAAAGTACGGCGGTACCTCTGTCGGGAGCATAGAAAAGATAAAAAAGGTTGCTGAGAGGGTAATTGAATATTATAAAAAAGGGGACAGGCTTGTGGTGGTTCTCTCAGCAATGGCCGGACAGACAGATTCCTTGATTAGGCTTTCTAAAGAGATAACGGATACCCCTGATACAAGAGAATTAGATGTTTTGATGGCAACAGGTGAACAAGTGAGCGTATCCTTGTTTGCTATGGCAGTAAAGTCCATGGGCTATGATTGTCGTTCCCTTCTTGGCTTCCAGGCAGCCATCCACACAGACCAAATATACGGTAAGGCAAGGATCAGGAAGGTTGAAACTGATCGGATTCTAAGGGAGTTAGATGAAAACAGAATTATAGCTGTAGCAGGTTTTCAGGGAATCGATGAAAGAAAAAATATTACCACCTTAGGGAGGGGGGGATCAGACACTACTGCAGTAGCTCTGGCAGCAGCACTCAAGGCAGATCTATGTGAGATTTTTACAGATGTTGAAGGTGTATTCTCAGCCGATCCAAATATCTGCACCCATGCGAGAAAACTGGAGAGAATATCCTATGAAGAAATGTTAGAGTTTGCCAGTTTAGGGGCCAAAGTTTTAGATATACGATCAGTTGAATTTGCTAAAAAATTTAATGTGCCCCTGCATGTTAGATCATCTTTTATGAGGAGTGAGGGAACAATGGTGGTAACAGAAAGTAAAGAGATGGAAAAGGTAATGGTCTCTGGTGTTGTCTATGATAAGAATGAGGCCAGAATTACAATAACCAAGGTGCCTGATAGGCCTGGAATTGCTTTTAAAATATTTGATCCTGTTTTCAAGGCTGGTGTAGTAGTGGACATGATTGTCCAGAATACCAGTGTTGAGGGTTTAACGGATCTCACATTTACCGTCACCAAAACAGATTATCAGGAGACCATAACATTGCTAAAAGACGTTGCCCGAGAAATAGGGGCAGAAAAGGTGCTCGGAGATCAAAATATTGCCAAGGTATCTATTGTTGGATTGGGTATGCGAAACCATGCTGGGGTTGCCTACAAGATGTTTGAAATCCTATCAAAGGAAAATATCAATATAAGTATGATTAGCACCTCTGAGATAAAAATTTCCTGTATTATAGAAGAAAAATATACCGAACTTGCAACAAGGGCCTTGCATGAAGCCTTTGATCTGGGTAATGAAAACGAAACAAAATAGCAATCAGCATATAGGCCTTTCCATGCTTATTCTAATCCTTCTTCTTGGATGGGGAATAAATAACCTGTTTTCTGCACAGGGAGACCTTGGCTCTATCGAAAGGGAAAACAATGTTTTTATCCTTGCCACTGGCATTGTAAAAAACCCTGGCGTCTATGTGTTTGAGAGGGAACCTTCTTTAAAGGAATTGATGGCCAAAGCCAGTTATTTGAAGGCAAAACTAATTGACGCAAAATTGTGTGATACATATCCTTCTGTTGCTCAGGGGACAAGTGTTCAGATCAGCTCAGAGAATGGGCATATACATATATCAACTAGACCTATGCCCGCAGCATATAAAATCACCCTTAAAATCCCTTTATCTGTAAATACTGCAAATCTGGAAGAACTGGATACAATACCTGGTATCGGGCCAACGCTCGCTGAAAAGATCATTAATTATATATCCCTTTACGGTCCATTTAAGTCAGTCGAAGAGATAAAAAATGTGCCTGGCATGGGAAAACTTCGCTATCTAAAAATAAAGCCGTATATTTCAATTTAGAAAATTGAGGGGGAATGATGCCATTTAAAACAAGTATTCCTCGATGGTCAATAGGCCTGATCCTTACTCTTCTATTTATATTCATGTTCGTCACAGGCCTTGGTGATTTTACAGATGTTATAGAGAAAAAAACATTTGACCTCCGATCCAAGCTCAGTGCCTCTGGAGAAAGAAATCCAGATATTGAGATAGTAGTTATTGATGATGAGGATTTAGATGAAATAGGTCGTTTCCCTTGGCCGAGAAACATCCTTGCCAGTGCTATAAACAATCTTGCAATGGCTGGTGCCAAGGTTATCGCCCTGGATATTATGTTTAATGAGCCAGAGGAAAGTTCTGGCCTCAAAACGATTAGAGAACTAAAGAAAACATATGCTGATCTCGATTTAAAAAATAAAGGTTTATCTGCTAAAACATTCTATCAATTATTAAGTAAGGCAGAGGCCAATCTGGATAATGACACTAAACTAGCTGAATCTTTTAAAAATGCCGGCAACATAGTTCTGCCCATTTATTTTGATACAAGGAGTGCAGGAAGAGACAGTGAGGTTCCTGATTATCTGGCCAAAAACTCCTATAAAATTATCCATGGCCTTAAGGATGAATGGGCAACAAAATCCATTATGTGGCTTTCCAAGATAAAGCCACTTCTTCCTTCTCTTGCGAATTCAGTTGCAGGAATTGGCCATATAAACCTTTTTCCAGATAATGACGGATCCACCAGGGCTCAGATTCATGCTATTGGTTATTTAGACAATACCTTCATTCCATCATTTCCTATTGCAATAGTAAAAACCTTCAAGGGATTAGACTACAATCAGATCAGGCTTATCTTGGGCCAGGAAATCAATATAAAGGTCCCCCCATCCACAACAGTCACAATTCCAGCCACTGATTTAAACATGCCAACACTCATTAAATGGAATGACGGGCCAGGGATTACATTTCACATGACATCATTCAGGAAGGTTCTCAACAATGAATTTCAAACAAGCCTCTTTAGAGATAAGATAGTCATCCTTGGACCCACTGCCCCGGGAATTGGAGACCGCTTTGTGACACCTATCTCGAGTAATTTACCAGGCGTGGAGATAATAGCCAATTCGGTGTCAAACATCTTAAAAGAAGAATTTTTTATGCGGCCTCAATGGACCTCATTTCTTGAGCTGGGCATTATCCTTCTTTTTGGGCTCTATATTTCATTTCTCCTGACCAGGTTAAAGGCTAGTACCGGTGCAATCATCACACTAATCCTCCTTCTCTCTTACGGAACAGTGGGAACAATTCTATTTTTCCGCTCAAACATATGGCTTAAGATTACACCGCAACTCGTTCTTTTGATTCTGGGCTATATCTTAGTTGTTAGCAGAAATTTTTTCATCACTGAAAAAACCAAAGAGAAGGTAGAGGCTGATTCTGTTGAAACAAACAAGGCCCTTGGTCTTTCTTTCCAACAGCAAGGAATGCTTGATCTCGCCAGTGAAAAATTTCGAAAATGTCCTGCAGATGAACCAGGAGTTAAGGATCTTTTATATAATCTTGGCCTCGATTATGAAAGGAAAAGGCAATTTAATAAGGCGGTATCAATATATAATTTGATTATTGAGGATGGCAGTGATTTTAAAGACTTAGGCGAGAGAATACCTAAATTAAAAGGTGCTGAATCTTCTATGATCTTTGGTGCCAGTGGCATCCATCCTGGTGACATTGGGGCAACAATAGACGGCCTTGATACCAAACCAACACTTGGCAGATATGAAATTTCAGGGGAATTAGGCAGGGGTGCAATGGGGATTGTTTTTAAAGGAGAAGATCCCACTATTCATAGGACTGTTGCTATAAAAACCTTACGATTATCTGAATTTGAAGAAGGAGAACTTGCAGATATAAAGGAACGCTTTTTTAGGGAAGCAGAGTCAGCAGGTCTGTTGAACCACCCCAACATTGTATCTATATACGATGCTGGCAATGAACACGACTTGGCCTATATAGCTATGGAATACCTGCACGGAGAAGATTTAGCAAGATATACCCATAAAGGAAAGCTCCTCCCCTTGAGGGATGTGCTTCACATCATAACTCAAGTAGCTGATGCCTTAAATTATGCCCACAAAAACAATATTGTTCACAGGGACATAAAACCAGCCAACATTATGTTACTCAAAGACACAGGCACTATAAAGGTTACGGATTTTGGCATCGCTCGGATCACATCATCATCTAAAACAAAAACAGGTGTTGTTTTAGGCACTCCCTCTTATATGTCTCCTGAACAGGTAAGTGGGAAAAGGATCGACGGACGTTCAGATATATTTTCATTAGGGGTAGTTCTTTTTGAGATGCTAACCGGACAAAAGCCCTTTGTTTCTGACGATATGACTTCACTCATGTTTCAGATTGCCAAAGAAAAACACTCTTCAGCAAGAAAGTTTAATCCAAAAATTCCACTGATTGTTGAAAAGATAATAGATAAGGCCTTAATTAAAGACGTTAAACAACGCTACCAGAATGCTGGTGTAATGGCTGAGCATCTCAGAAAGATTATACAACGAATAGATCAGTTGAGAAACAAAAAGACCTCGAAAGAATAATAGAAAAGTTATAAGTGACAAAAGTTTAAAGTTAAAAAAGAAGATGATGGATAATTCCTTCATCTGCTGAAGGCAGAACAACGATCTAAAAACAACTTTGAACGTATAGCTTTAGAGCTTTGCAAAACCCGACAATCTTTGTCACCCCAATGAAGAGGGTGGACTTTTCTGAAGTGACTGGTGTAAGGGCGCTGTCTTTTCGCAACTTATCAGTGGGGGAAACCGCAGGTCCAGATTTATCGGGGCAATGCGGAGGGGGCAAAACTCCCCCGCAGATAAGTTGCTGAAAAGACCAGCCCGAGAGCCTTGGAACTGAAGAAAAGCCACCCTCTTTAGGGAAATATGAGTTATACAAAGCTCTCAGCTTACAGCTTACGCTTGAATATGATCATACTTGGAATAGATACCTCCTGCGATGACACCTGCGCTGCAATAGTGGAAAATGGAAATACATTATTATCTAATATTATTGACTCTCAGATTATTGTTCATCACGAATACGGAGGGGTAGTCCCAGAAATTGCCTCAAGAGAACATAGTAGAAATATTGCTCCTGTTGTAAGGGAATCACTAAGGAAAGCTGGACTCACTAATAAAGATATTCATGGAATAGCAGTTACTATGGGACCTGGTCTTGCTGGGGCCCTCTTAGTTGGTATTCATTTCGCCAAAGCCTATAGCTATGCTAATACCACTCCCCTTATAGGAATAAATCATTTAGAAGGGCATATCCTCTCTATCTTTTTAGAAAAAAGGGTCCCCCCTTTCCCATTTCTGGCCCTTACTGTTTCAGGTGGCCATACAAACGTTTATCATGTCCGTGACTTTGGGGATTACACCGTGTTGGGTCAAACACTGGACGACGCTGCGGGTGAAGCCTTTGATAAGGTCGCAAAACTTCTTGAGTTAGGCTACCCTGGGGGCCCTGTAATAGAAAAACTTGCTGCCACAGGCCACCCCGATTCCATTCATTTTCCAAGGGCCTACTTATCCAAAGACTCTCTTAACTTCAGCTTCAGCGGTCTCAAGACTGCTGTTGCACTTTATGTTAAAAAATGGCGCAACCACAAAATAGAAGAAAATAAAATTACAATAGCGGATATCGCTGCATCATTTCAGGCTGCTGTTGTTGATATCCTCACTGATAAGGTAATGACAGCAACAACGCAAGTAGCAGTAAAATCAGTCGTGCTTGCAGGAGGAGTAGCGAGAAATAACTATTTACGCAGTAAACTGCAAAAAGCAATGAATAAAAAAGGGCTCGATTGTTATATTCCAAGTCCGCAACTCTGCACAGACAATGGAGCTATGATTGCTGTTGCCGGGTATCACAGGTTAATGAAAGGTCAACAAAATGATCTCACCTTAGATGCAAGATCAAGATTTCCA
>JAFDDS010000057.1 GCA_019310745.1 Deltaproteobacteria bacterium
GGCTTTCAGGATTTCGAGATACTAGTAGTTGATGATGGATCAACTGATAACACCCATGAAGCTCTGTCCAAATATATGTCTGCGATAGAATATATACAACAGTCGGATAACATGGGCGTATCAGCAGCCAGAAACAGAGGAATAAAGAGTTCAGTAGCACCTTGGATTGCATTTTTAGACTCTGATGATTACTGGCTTAAGGAAAAGTTATCTGTTCAGATAGAATTTGTCGATCAAAATCCTCATACTGTAGCCTGCCAGACAGAAGAAATATGGATAAAAAATGGTAGACGTGTCAATCCAAAGAAACGGCATAAAAAACCATCAGGAAATATATTTGAGCAATCGTTAAAATTATGCCTGGTTAGCCCATCAAGCGTGATTATAAAGAGGTCTCTTTTTGAAGATGTTGGTCTTTTTGATGAAGCCCTTCCAGCAGCTGAAGACTTTGATCTGTGGTTGAGGATATCGTGCCGGTACCCAATTTACTTAATTGACAAGGGGCTCGTTGTTAAAGAAGGAGGACATGAAGATCAACTCTCCCGGCAGTTCTCGGGCATGGACCGCTTTAGGATTAAGGCTATAGCTAAATTGATCGAAAGTGGAATACTTTCTCACAATCAAAAAAGCCAAGCTATGGAGGAATTATCTATCAAATGTCGGATATATGGAGAGGGATGTGTTAAAAGAGGAAAAATACAAGAGGGAAATTTTTACCTCTCACTTCCCAAAAAGATTGATAGCAATGGCAATACGTTTATTGGTCAATCAGTTGAATGGTTAGAGAGTAAAGAAATTGAAAAATCAATGACTCAAAGATAATCAATGATTGACACGCAATAGAGCATTGAAAACCAGCAAGAAATTAAATGCATAAAAGAGCATGGAGATGTCTTTTTTTGTTATGCCCTTATAAATGCACAGGAGTGGCCCTGATAATTGGGATTTGATAGACGGAGCGTATAATAGTTATTGTCAAGTTGCCCTTCGGCCTCGAGCTCAGGGCCGAGAGGCAATAAATCCCGGTTATCAGGGCCAAAGCACGGGACCTTGTTTCAAGGGCATAAAGCAAAAAAAGACATCTCCATGCTCTAGGTAACGTTTTTTCATGAATAGCTCTGAAGGGAAGCTTTGGAGCCAGATGCTATAAGTCGACGCTCACTATTCTTTGGCTTTTTCTAAGATAATTTTATTATCAACAAAGGAAATCATTTTTATCTGAGCCTCAAGAACCTTTTGATCTCCGAAAAGGTTTGTCATTGTAATTGTGTCACCCTCTTTATGTAACTCATCTACATTTTCTAAAATAAGCGCCTCTTTTCCATCCTGAATAACATACGCTGATGCCTCACACATTTTTATCTCCTCCTCTAATAATTTCAATGGCTTGATCGATAAGATGGGGAAGAGGATCATCAGATACACCTACTATTGTAGCACTCTCCTGGGTCAATGGAATTAATATTTTAAAAGCATTACTCGAGGAGATGGCTTGGGACATCCGTGATGTTACTTCACCCAACATAGAATTAGCCATGATTATAGCCAATGGACCAATTATGATATCAACCTTGGGTGCCATTGTTATGATTGCATTTTCTCCAGTCGCTCCTCGATTAGCACCGGCTTTCATCATTTGGGAGGTAGCAACAGAATTTGTCCCCAAGGCAAGTATTTCTACCTCTTCACCAAAAGCATCCCGTAATTTTTTTATTATAACCCTTCCTATTCCACCACCTTGTCCGTCCATAACCATTAATACACGCAAAGAAGACCCCCTTTAATTAAAGATTTGGATTGAAACATTTAATAAACCTGTTTATTGTAATAATAATATCAGCAGGTTGGGCAATTTTTTATAATTATATACCAGGCAATGTAAATTTAAAACCACTTTTTCTTGCCGTATTGGAATTAACAGAAATGTGGATACTTTTTATAACGCTATTGACAGCTGCATATCTTTTGGGTTCAATTCCTTTTGGTCTGTTGATCAGTCAAAAGGTGCGTAAATTAGATATAACCAAAGCGGGAAGCGGAAATATCGGAGCCGCAAATGTTGCTCGTGAGGTTGGCCTCAAATGGGGGGTCGTCACCGTTTTAGCAGATACGTTAAAGGGTTTCATTCCTGTTATATGTGCCTATTATCTTTTAGGATCATCAGCAGAAGTAACCGAGGCCTTAAAAGGAATGATCGGTCTCGCAGCCTTGTTAGGGCAACAATTCTCAATTTATAATCGTTTCAAAGGGGGGAAAGGAGTAGCGACATATCTTGGAGTTTTTTTAGCTATTTCCCCAATTTCGTGCTTACTGTGTGGTATGATATTTTTTATATTCGTCTGGGTATGGAGATATATTTCTTTAGGATCAATAGTGGCATCCCTTACCATGCCTCTTTGTGTATATTTCATAGGTCATTCCAATGTGATCATTATCCTTTCGTTGATACTGTCCTTCTTGGTTACATTCAAGCATAGAGAAAATATTCGAAGATTAGTCCGGGGAAATGAAAGAAGGTGGCAGAAATCAACACTACAATAATTGATCAATCAAACGGCCCAAATCCTCATCAGAATAAAACTCGATTATAATTTTACCTTTTTTATCCTTACGTCTTATAACCACTTTGGTGCCTAATGATTTTTGAAGATCTTTGGATAAAGACTCTATATAGTAGTCTGTTTCGGTTGTTGGGCTTTGTGGCTTTTGTGGTGTCAAAATCTTTTTAACCAAGTCCTCTGTCTGGCGAACAGAGAGAGATTTCTTTATGATACAATCTCTGACCTCCTTTTGTGCTGAAAGAGATTCAATGGCTACAAGAACCCTTGCATGACCCGTAGTCAATTGACCATCTATAAGATCCTGTTGAATAATAGCTGGAAGCTTCAATAATCTTAAGAAATTGGCAATGGTGGAACGATCTTTTCCAACCCTTTTTGAAAGCGCTTCTTGTGTTAGATGAAACTTTTGCATCAACTCATAGTACGCAGATGATTCCTCGATAGGGTTAAGATCTTTTCGTTGGATATTTTCAATCAGCGCTAATTCCAATGTCTCTGCAGGAGATACATCCCGTATCCACACAGGTATCTTATCAAGACCTGCCTTTTGAGCCGCACGCCAACGTCTCTCTCCTGCAATGAGTTGAAACCCATCTTTTGTCTTGCTGACCAATATGGGTTGGATAACGCCCTTCTCTTTTATAGAATCTGCTAATTTTATTAGTTCAGGGTCGCTAAAATTTTGTCTTGGTTGATGTGGGTTCGGAGAAATGGACTCGATAGGGCAATAGAAAAAACCCTTATCAGTTTCTGACATAACTGTGTCTGGAAATAAGGCTGAAAGTCCTCTCCCGAGAGCCTTACGTTTGGCCACCTTTATCTCCTCCTTTTAAGATTATTTCCTTTGCAAGCTCTAAATAACTTTGGGCCCCCCTTGATCGTATATCATAAAGGATAATTGGCTTTCCATGGCTTGATGCCTCGCTTAGACTCACATTACGTGGGATAACTGCGTGAAACACAGAACTTCCAAAATGGCGCCGAACCTCATCCGCCACTTGATGCGATAGATTGTTGCGTTTATCAAACATTGTTAACAAAATACCCATCATTATAAGTGATGGATTAAGTCCTTTTTTGACCAATCGTACCGTATTAAGTAACTGGGTGAGTCCTTCCATGGCGAGATATTCACATTGAAGTGGTACAAGAAAAAAATCAGCCGCGGTAAGGGCATTAAGTGTCAGAAACCCAAGAGAAGGGGGGCAGTCAATAAATATGTAATCGTATGTATCTTTAAATTGAGACAAGACATTGTGTAAAAGATACTCCTTATTATTTTTAGAAAACATCTCTACTTCTGCTCCAAATAAATCAGGATTGGCCCCGATAAGATTAAGCATGGGGATTTCTGTATCAAGAATGAATTTGTCATCCATACATCCCCCCAATAGTACGTCGTAAAGGCTTGGCTCAACGCTTGAGGGATTGATTCCCAAAGAGGTAGTTGCATTTCCCTGAGGATCACAATCTACTAAAAGACATTTTTTTTCAGCAGCAGCAATAGATGAAGATAGATTTACAGCTGTGATAGTTTTCCCAACCCCTCCTTTTTGATTTACTATGGATATTATTGATCCCATGGGTACAATGCTATTTTTACAACAATCCAGGTGTCAGAATACAGTAGAAAGAAACAACCTCATTATTGTCTGCTGTAGTTGTGCTCACTGATCGTTTCTTGTGTGGATGGACAAATGAAAACTATCAATAGGCATGACCGATTGTTTCACGTGAAACATTGATATAGTTATAATCCCTTCCAGGCCTCTTTCTCCATGGCCAGAAATTTCTGGATCTCTTCTTGATTCATGTTCTCTATCCTTATAGTGAGATTGACTCCCAACGGTTTTACTGATTCTTTCAGGCGTTTTTCTAAGAAAGCTAAGATAGGGATGCCTGGAAATGGAATTACCAGGTTTAAAGAGGCATCGGTACCTGTCAAAACAATATCTCGGATCATGCCTAAATCCATTAAACTTCGATCGATAGCTGGATGCATCACATTCGCTATTGCCTGCGTAACATCTTCAGTTGAAGGAATGTTTTTCATAATAGCCTCCCCTTGTTTTCATGATCTCAGATAGTTCCTTTCAACATGAAACTTCAATAAAGGTAACAACTCTCTCTTTGAGTCAGTAGTACGATTTAAATAGTTAATGTAGGAAAAGAACATACACTGAAGCAAAAATATTCTCAATTTAAAAATTACTACGAGCAAAATTATACTGATTTTATTGCTAAATTATTGCAAAAAATGCTTGCAAAACCAAAAATATCCTGCTAAATATACATAATTATGTAAATTTAGCAGGGTTGTTTTATGGAGATAACCACATTCAATCTCTCAAATCCCTGGCGAACAGGCAAGAATTGGGATGTCCCCGGCATCCAGAGAGATGTCACCAGGAAATTAATGAATTGGCTCGATGAGCCTGAGATTTTGATTCTCTCTGGCGCCCGGCAGGTTGGGAAAACCAGTATACTTTATCAACTGATTGATTGGTTGATGCGATCTGGTCATGTCGGGCCTGATGGCATTTATTACTTCAATCTTGATCTTGGCGGTATTTCTGAATTTTTGGAAGATCAGGGGAGTTTTCTGCGTTTTTTGGAAGCAGAAAAGGGACGGAACATCTTTGTATTTATTGATGAAGTGCAACGTCTTCCTGATCCGGGCATATTCATCAAAGCGATTCAGGACCTGCGTCTTCCGATAAAATTTATTTTAACTGGCTCATCATCGCTGGATATTCGCTCAAGAACACACGAACCGCTGACAGGGCGAAAGCAGGTTTTCCATATAGAAGCGCTCTCGTTTTCTGAATATGTAAAGACTGTTCCGGTCTTATCTTCCCTGCCTGCTCTTGAACAACAGAGTTACAGCATCTATATAGGCGCTCTGAATGATGCCCTGAACGACTACGGACTTTACGGTGGGTATCCTGCGGTGGTTTTGACCGATGATCCAGAGAAAAAAATATTAAGACTCAATGAGATCTTTTCCAGTTATCTTGAAAAGGATATCGCTGGATTCCTGAAGGTAGAGAATATCCCTGCCTTTCGAAAGCTGGCAACGTTATTATCGGTACAGCAAGGCGGGCTCGTTAATATACAGGAACTGGCTTCCACCCTCGGCCTCCACCGTGAAACTATCACAAGATATATATATTACCTGGAAGAAACGTTTGTGATAAAAAGATTGACTCCTCTTTTTACTGGTAAGATTATAGAAGGGATTGTTGTCTCTCATGTTTTAAGGGATCGCATCCTGTCTCACAGAATCAACTACTGGCGGACCAAGTCCGGCGCTGAAGTCGATCTCATAATATCAGGCGCCAAACCGGTTCAAAGCATCGAAGTAAAATCAGGGTTTCTGAAAGGAGTAACGATCAGCCGGGGGTATCGCTCATTTCTTTCTAAATACTCCCCGAAAAAAGCAATTCTTTTAAACAGCGCCATATGGTCTAAAAGGGAAATAGCCGGACACACAGTAGAGGCAATACCGACGACTGTTTTCCTGTTAAGAGAGCCAGGTAGTGATAAAAAAGGTCTCAACATTTGACAAAACCAAGCATTTATAACGCTCACGAGCGTAAAATGGCCTTGTTCCCTCCACGCATAAGTCTTTTATACTTTTGGCTGTCTGGGAACTGGGTATCTCCTTCACGGATCTGGCCAGGCATCTGCAAAGCAGTGCTCCAGGCGTAGGTTATGCTGTTGATAGGGGAAGGGCCATGGCACAAAAAAATAATTATCAACTGGTCGATAAAGTTTCTTAGTTTTTTCAGAGCGTCCCGCTTTATTAGGAGATTTCATTGAGGCTTACAATAATTTAAGGATTAGTAATAGATGGTTTGATGTAGCTGAGTTATTTTTTTACTGGTGCGCCCAGCAGGATTCGAACCTGCGACCTACGGATTCGTAGTCCGTTACTCTATCCAACTGAGCTATGGGCGCATAGATTAAAGCTAACCTCTGTATCTTAATAAGGTAGCTGCCTTGCCTTAGTTATTGTGAGCGGAATTGAGATCAATAATTCGGTGAATAATATCTGAGGTGGAAATATTTGGGATAAGAGGTATTCGCTTAACCTCACCCCCTGTTTTTTTAATGAATTCACCCCCTATAATATCATCCTCAGCCCAATCTGCACCTTTTACTAAAATATGAGGGTGGAGATATTTTATGATGGCAAGGGGGTCTTCCTCAGTAAAAATAACCACCCCATCAACAAAACAGAGAGCGGCAAGCAATTCTGCCCTTGCTCCCTCGGTCATCAAGGGACGGTTATTTCCTTTAATGTTTCTAATAGATTGATCACTATTTACGCCAACTATCAGGTAATCTCCACACTTCTTAGCTTCAGAAAGATAACGCACGTGACCTTGATGAAGGATATCAAAACAGCCATTGGTAAAAACTATTTTTTTACCTTCACCTTTCGCTTTTTCCACCGCCTTTTTCATTTCTGATTGGGTTTTTATTTTTGATAGATATTCTTCCATTCGAGATACCTTTTTACATATCCGTCCTCCATTTCGGTCTGATCAACGTGTAGTATTTTAGCGTAGGCCTTTAAAAATCCTTTAAGGTAGACAAGGGCTGGGAGCTTTTCAAAACGTTCTTCCTCAATATCTTCTAATGTTTCTCGTGATATATTCGTTTGTTTGAATATTTCTTCAAGGGTCATTTCTTTCGTTGTTCTAATCGTTTTAATGTTGTTACCAGTCACAGAAGTTTGGCTGTCGAAGAGGCTGAGGTTTTTATCAGAAGGCGAGTGCTCATCCTTTGTCTTTTGTTTTTTCTGGGTGAGACTTTTCACACTTACTTCCATAAGCTTCCCTTTGGGTACATTAGAGTCTTCCAGGGATGAAAATCCGATTTCTTGAGGAGAAAGCTCACCCCTTTCAATCAACAAATGATTGTATTCTTTCCTGAGACGGCTGTTAGTCAGAGTTTTGTACGCTTCAGCCAAACGGGAAAGGATTAACTCCCTCTCCTTTTGTGTAAAAAGAGTATAGGTAGAGATAGAATCGGTAGAGTA
>JAFDDS010000058.1 GCA_019310745.1 Deltaproteobacteria bacterium
ATAAATAAAGGAAAAAAGGATGCTGCAGTAAAGGAGGAGATTGATAAGGCAACTGCTGTACAAAATGGCGGTCTCATAGGCGCAACCATGGTGTCTGATGCATTTTTTCCTTTTCGAGACGGAGTAGATGTAGCAATAAAGGAGAGAATAAGGGCCATTGTTCATCCAGGGGGATCGTTGAGGGATTTCGAATCAATTGGGGCCTGTAACGAGGCCAACCCTCAGGTAACCATGGTATTTACCGGCCAGAGGGCATTTAAACATTAAACTTTATCTTCTCGGAAAATTAAATCATGGGACTTAAAAATAGTAGGTCTCCTCTTCAGGGTTTACCTCTATTAAACTGGCTATAGATATTTATCCTTATTGTCGGTATTATCATCTCAATTGTGGCTACGACTTTACTCTCCCTCAGTCAATCTGCAAAAATCGGGAAATCAAGGGCCATACTTGAGGTAGTTTTCTTACTCAACATCTCCTGAGCTTCTTTTCAGATAATTTTGATCTTATAAACAGTGATATTTCAACTCTATCTAAGCACGTCTTACAAAACCCGGGATATTTGTCTCTTAATTCTATACCAAACATAGGTAAGGTTAAATGCTTTCCCATTTTTGTTACCCACGAGCCCGATGAATGATTTCTGGGAACCCTATTAGAATATTCATACTAGATATAGCGTATGACAACTTAATTTTTTCAACATACAGTATTTTTTCCTTGACAATGCCTTATCTTATCTTATAGTAATATACTTTAAGTAACTATGAAAAAATTAGATCCATTAAAAACCATTTACCTTGAAATGATGGACTATATTTTTTCAAAAATCATGAATTTCATCACAACAATTGAGCTGATTTGGCTCAGAAAATCCCATTTACTTAGGGAGAGTTATTTTGGCTAAACATGATGAAATCTCCTCCACTGAAAAGCTACTCGATCTGATTCGCAGCAACCACACCGCGGCAGATAAAAACACGAACACATTAGATCCCTCTCAATCAACAAGAGTGCGAAAATCCATCTCTACAAAAATTATCCCCTTCAAAAGATCGATTACAGCAGGGATTGATATTGGCTACCACGATTTGAAGATGGTAAAGGTTACACAATATTCCGACCAACGATGGAAATTGCTGGACTATATGAAAGCCCCCTTTGAACCCCAGATCACCAAAGAGAGTTCAGAGTTTCCCGATTTTTTAAAATCAACACTAACCAAGTTTTGCGGTCCTTCAAAAAGAATCAAACTCTGGACACTCATGTCTTCGGCCCACGTTGAGGTACATCATTTCCGAATACCAAAGGTGGCTAAAAAGAAGATTGCAAATGCAGTTTATTGGACCTTAAAGAAAGAAACTTCCTTTAAAGAAAGTGACACTATCCTTGATTTTGAGGTTCAGGGGGATGTAATGGAAAAAGGCATCCCTAAGATAGCAGTCATGGTCTATGCCGCTCCTAAAGAAGAGGTGGAAAAGGTAAAAGCTCTATTTTCCAAAACAGGCTTCCATCTGACCGGCCTATCCATAGCTCAATTTGCTTACCAGAACCTGTTTAGAACCAAATGGATCCCAACCGCTGAAGAAACCATTGCTTGTCTCTATATAGGCAAGGAGCACTCGCGAATTGATATCTTCTCTTCCGGAAGTCTTGCTTTTACGCGTGGCATCAAGGCCGGAATGAATAGTATCATTGAATCCTTTATTGAAGGCTTTAACGAGGGGAAAAAAGGAGAGTTCCCCAAAGAAATAGAGATGCCCGAAGAGGAAAACACCTCCGCCCCCGAGAGTTTTGAGAAAGAGCGCCCCGTGAATACTGACGAGGCCAGAAAGATACTTCTAAGCCTCAGCCCTGATTCTCCTCCCCTGACCGAAGAAGATGCCGGCTTTCAGCTCAAAGAAGAGGAAATATTCGAGATGATTATTCCCGCCGTAGAGAGGTTAATAAGACAGACAGAAAGAACATTTGAGCATTATATTGTAACCTTGGAAAATGAAAGGATCAGTAAAATTTTTGTCTCCGGTGGAATTAATGCTTACAGACCCTTAATTGACTATATAGGCGATCAACTGGGGATTGAAAGGAATATTATTGACCCTCTGGCCCCTGGAAATCCTTTTTTGGATGATACATTACCGTCTGATTCAGTTACGGAGAGGATATCCTTCACCCCTGCTGTTGGCATGGCCGTGTCGGACAACTCTCATACTCCCAACATCATCTTCACCTATAAAGATAGAGAAAAATTGGCGAGCATTCGTCATATCAACCGGGGCATCTTTGCGGCATTCATCTTTATCATTGCAGTTTGCATGGGCATCTTTCTATGGCAGGGACATATTGAGGAGCTGAAAAAGGCCAAAATAGCCCAACTCCACAAGGAGGTTTCAAAGTTCATTCCCAAGGTTGACCAAAAAATTTTAATGCTTATGGCCCCCAAACATAAAAGAAAACAGAAGGATTTAAAGGAATATAGCATGAAATACTTGGGAATGGCCATTATAAAGGATTTATCTATGAGGACTCCTTCAAATATTCGTTTGCTCAGTATAACGGCTAATTTTGGCGGTATTACTGAGAACAAGAGAAAGACTACCCCAAAAATCTTAGAGGTGGATGGCATTATATTGGGAGATCGTGAATCGCTTGAGTCCTCTTTCGCTGGATATCTCACGAAATTAGAAGACTCCCCTCTCTTCAGCCAACTCAGTATTATAAAAAGCGACCTGGAAGCTTATGAAGAACGTGAGGTATTGCATTTTGTTTTGAATATACAATTGGTTTAAGGACCGAGATGAAGGAAAAACAATCCAGAAAAATCCCGGTGCAGAGCATAGCCTATCTACTAATATGTGCATTAGGAATCTTTGCGTTTATTCTTATCGGTCCTTATATGTCTGGAAAGTCCTTGGTCAAGATGGACATGAAAATCAAAAAGCTCCGGATACAGAGAGAAAAACAGCAGTTGCTATACCCTTTTTACCAAAAGCTTTTGAAAAAACTCCAGGTCGAAGAATCCAGAATATTGCCCTACCCCGGTAAGAGTAAATTCCCCCGCGATAAAACTGATAAGATTTCATCCATTTTTTGTGAAATAGCCCAAAAGATCAATCTTGAGACTGTATCTATTATCCCAGATGTTAAATCCATTGCCAATGGCTCCGGTCCTTTTTTGATAAATATCTTGGTAAAAGGAGATTTCTTTGATTTTCGCAAATTTTTAATTGAACTGGGAGGAAACCCCTATTTGCAACATATAGAAGAAATCAAGATCCAGCAGGTCCCTGGAGGTAAGGAATTCAGACTGAAGATATGGTTAGCATTGGATTAACGATTAGTGGCTGTAAAGAAAAAATCTTTTCCAATAAGGATTTTTAATGTCAAAACGAGAAAAAATTATAGTCTTTGCTGCGCTGGTAGCTGTTATTTATGCTGTGTATAGCCTGTTTATGCCTTCTCCATCTAAACAAACTAATATTGATACTAAGATAAAGGAGACAGGGACAATAAAGTTTATTGCTAATCTTTCTGAGAGCCTGGATAAAGACGCCCTAAAAAAGACCGATATATACATCATTGCTCAAGCCGAGGCCGAATGGGAGAAGGATCCTTTTTTAAAAACTGAATTAACAAAGGAATCAAAGGTACCAAAACAGCCTGTGCCATTAGAACAGGAAATAAGTTTCACTTATTCAGGATATATAAAAATGGGTGATAAAAAACTGGCCATCATTAATGGTGTAGAATATGAAACCGGTGAGGAATTGAAATTAACCGGATATATTGTCGAAAGAATTGAACCATTGAAGGTGGTAATTAGGGACAAAGAAAAGCAGACAATAATTATTGTCCCAATTAAAGAAGAGGTATTTTAGGGAGAACAAGCGATGAAGTATAAAAAAATGTCATGGTTTGTTTTTGCTCTCTTGTTGAGTCTGGTTTTCTCGGGATGCGCTGGCAAAAAGAGCACAAAAAAAGATCCTTTTTTTGAGAAATGGAAGGAGATTGCTGAAAAATCCAAGGGACATTCACCTGCCTCCAAGACCCGAATTATTGATCTTCCGGAAAGAATAAAGGAGGTGGAAGCCCTGGAGGAAGAGGCAAAGGCCAAGCCTGAAAGGCCCTTACCCACCCAGAAAGTAAGCCTCAGAATGTATAAAAGCAATATAATAGCCATTCTCAGGGCCTTGGCCCGGGCTGCCAACCAAAATCTCCTAATAAGCTCCAATGTAAAAGGAGAAATTAGCATAAACATACAGGATACAAGCTGGGACCAGGTCTTTCGCGGTATCCTGCGCACACACGGGCTTACCTATACCTGGGAGGGGAACATCATCCGTGTCATGACTACAGAGGATATGGAGCAGGACCTGAAGATAGATGCCATTCAAGAGAAACGAAAGGCCCACAAGATAACCATAAAGCGTGTTGAACCATTGCTGACCAGGGTCATAAATATCAATTTCGCAGATGCCAATGAGCTAAAGAAAAATCTAAAGGAATTCCTAACCAAAGACAAAGAAGGAAAATCGCGGGGCTCGGTGATGGTAGATAAACACACCAACTCCCTGATTATACAGGCCATCAGGGACGATATTGCCAAGATGATCTCTCTGGTCGAAAAGCTGGATAGACCCACACTCCAGATCCTGATAGAGGCCAATATTGTTGAAGCTACCAGGGATACGGCACAAGAGCTGGGCATTCAGTGGGGAGGGTTATATCACGCTGGAGATTACTGGATCACCCCAGGGGCAAACACTGGAGGTGTTATGGGGAGTTCGCTGAGCACAGGCATTGATCCTACCTCTGGAATGGCCGTGAATTTCCCAGCCGATCTCAGCGCTGGAACAGGCCTAACATTAGGTGTTGTGTCTGAAAAAATCGGGAGTCATCTCTTGAATATCCAGCTTTCCGCCCTTCAAAAAGACGGCAAGCTCAATATCCTTTCCAGCCCCTCAATTACCACACTCGATAACCAGATGGCCTTTACCGAAAATGGGGAAAGGGTGCCCTATGTGGCAACAGATAAAGAGGGCAACAGAGAAGTCAGGTTTGAGGATGCTGTTCTCAGGCTGGAGATTACTCCTCATGTAATTGATGATAAGAACTTGAAAATGAAAATATTGGTTAAAAAAGACGAAGTTGATACTACCCGCACTGTGGAAGGGAATCCTTTCATCATTAAAAAGCATACCGAAACGAATCTGATTGTGAAGGATGGTGAGACAATCGTCATCTCAGGACTGACTAAGAGTATAAAATCAGACTCTGATATTGGCGTGCCTGGGCTAAAGGACGTGCCAATTTTTGGATGGCTCTTTAAAAAGAAAGGTGAAAGTGATAAAATGGAAGAAGTTCTCATTTTCATTACACCCCATATCTTGAAAAGGCAGGTGGTAAGCGAAGCGCAGGGGTCTGGAAAGCGGATAAAAGAAGTGCCACCATCTGAAAGGCTATCAGTCCCTAAAGAGCCACATTCCGAATAAAAAGAAAATGGATTACTTCAAGATTCTTAATTTTAAAAAGGAACCCTTTTCTAACTCCCCCGACCCCGAGTTTTTTTTCGAGTCCCTGGAACACCTGGGATGTCTCCAAAAATTAGAGCTTTCTCTGCGTCTACGCAGGGGTTTGAATGTAGTAATCGGTGATGTGGGGACAGGAAAAACTACCCTCTGCCGTCAGCTTATTCGTAAATTTTCCGGGGAAGAGAAGGTGGAAACTTATCTCATCCTTGATCCATATTTTAGTAGCCCTTTAGAGTTTTTG
>JAFDDS010000059.1 GCA_019310745.1 Deltaproteobacteria bacterium
TCTCGTTTGATGGATGCCAGGAGTGTCGATGAATACCATCTGGCAGTCATCTTCATTATAAATCCCTAAGATCCTATTTCTGGTAGTTTGTGGCTTGGGTGATGTGATGGCTATTTTTTGCCCAAGCAACCTGTTTATAAGAGTAGATTTACCAACATTAGGTGGTCCGATTATAGCTATAAAACCAGATAAAAAACTCATATAGGTCCAGAAAGCTTCCTTGATCTAACTGAATTTACAAGGAGGTGGGCTTGCCTCGTAGGTTCAGGGATTCTATACTTTGAACAGGTTTCAAGAACAAATGTTACACAATCGTTTAGCATTACCCCATATCCTGGAGAAACAAAGATAGGTTTGACCTTTGATCGTGTCCGAACTACTGCTCCAATAATCCTATTTTGATGTATGAGGTAGGCATAGCTACCTTTACTCTCTCCAACCTGACTATACGTACCCACGAGAGGTGATTTTGCACAGCCAATGGTAGACTTATTTAAAAGGATTCCCAGATGGGAAGCAAGACCAAGGCCCCTTGGGTGTGCGATACCCTGTCCATCACAGAAAATCAGATCTGGTTCTATCTCCATCTTTCACTTTCTTTTGAGACCATCTCTCTTCTGCCTTGTTTAATGAGGGAAAGTCCAGAACAACAACTCCTGCCCACATTATATTAGACCCTTTTGCATAAGAGACATCTAACCCGGCAACATATTTTATTCTTTTATCAATCTTTTTTAAACTAACCTTATCCTTTAAGTCCTTTTGGATTTTGACCGCCTCTTTATATGTCACACCCCAAGGATGTAAATCAGAAATAAGCATTCTAAATCTTCTCTAAACTTGTATACCCAAGGTGAAGCAACTTAATACCTTTATCCTTGAAGATCACCTCTACTTTGTCATCACCCATAAATCTGGCAATTACTCCTCTACCAAAGGCTGGATGATTAACCCTATCGCCTTGTTTTAGTGCAATGGAGTCCGCAGGAGTCAGATCCAGGGGCTTATAAAAAAGTTTTGATCCTAAAAGTGCATTATTAGGAGAGACATCTACGCGCTCATGCATAACTCCTGTATACGTGGTGCTGGCGAGTGGAGCCACAGCAGGCGAGTAAGACGATGCTAATGAATGGCGCTCAATAACATCATGAGGCAAGGCACTAACAAATGATGAAATGCCTTGATGGTAATTGCTGCTCAATCCTCCAGCGTTACGTACAAACTCCTTTCCTGGATAGGCCATGATCAGTTTGTCTTTTGCTCGTGTAGCTGCAACATACAACAACCTAAGTTCTTCCTCAAGGCTCTCTCTGTTTGCAAAAGATTTCCCAGGTGGAAAGCGCCCATCCACAAGCCAGATTATAAAAACTACTCTCCACTCTAATCCTTTCGCTGAATGTATGGTAGAAAGAGTTAAGCAATCTGTTTTATCGAACGGTCTGAGATCTACCGGACTTGCTGGTGGTTCAAGAGAGAGGTCATCTAAAAATGCTCTCAAGTTTTTATACCTCGATGCCATTGAAATTAACTGTTCTAACTCCTGTTGTCTTCTTGGGTAGTCATCGAATCTTTCTTTTAGAAAAGCGCTATAATATGCAACTGCGATCTCAACACCCTCTTGGGGCATTATCTTTGGTGTAGAAAGGGCATTCATAAGCTTAGCTAACTTAGTAAGCCCTTCTCTTTCTTTGCTAATCCCTGGCCATTCATCTATCCTGTCTGCCACTACATGCTCTTTTTTCATCCAATCTATTATTGCTTGGCTCCTTCCAGGGCCAATATTTTTTAGCAATCGTAAGAGACGACCCCAGCTAAGAACGTCCTCTTTATTCATTATCACCCTGAGGTGTGCCAAAAGATCTTTGATGTGTGCAGACTCCATAAATTTAAACCCTCCGTACTTGGCAAAGGGAATATTGCGGCGTGTAAGTTCAAGTTCCAATTCAAACGAATGATAGCCAGCCCTGAATAAAACAGCTATATCTCTCAGTTTTTGTCCCTCGTCCAATAGAGTTTCTATAGTCCTGCATACATAAAACGCCTGATCGCGTTCGGTCCCAGTGTCAACAACCAAGGGAATTTCATTGCCTTCCCTTCTCGTAAAGAGGCATTTAGTATACTTCTCCCGTGCTTGATCCATGAGTGCATTGGTCATAGTAAGTATGGACTGAGTGGATCTGTAATTTTCTTCTAGTTTTATTATCTTGGCCTCTGGAAAATGAGTTGGAAAGTCAAACATATTTTTAAAATTAGCCCCTCTAAAGGAGTAAATGCACTGAGAATCATCACCCACGGCCATAACATTCTTATGTAAAGAACCAAGATAGCGGACAATATCTGACTGAATGGTGTTTGTATCCTGATATTCATCAACCATGATATATTTGTATCTGTTGCCCAACCGATGTCTAATTTCTTCATCTTCTTTTAAAAGGAGTCTAAAAAAAAGGAGAAGATCATCGTAATCCATGAGGCTGTTTTTTCTTTTATATTCTCTATAAAGTGTAAGCAGATGTTCTATCTGTGAAGCAACTGGTAGAAATTGAGGATACTCTGTCTCTATAATCTCAGCTAAGGACTTCTCCATATTGGCCGCTTTACTAATAATAGTTGCAATAGTAGCCCTTTTCGGAAACCTAATAGATCTTTTTTCTCCATCTACTTCAGAGACAAGGGCATGAGTTGCCTCCTCCATGTCTGATCTATCCATAATTGTAAAAGAGGGACTAAAATCAAGTCGGTGTGCCTCTTGTCTCAACACATACTGGGCAAGGGAATGGAAAGTACCACCAGAAACTTCTTTGCATCGCCTATCTGATAACTTTGCTGCTCTCTCAAGCATCTCCTTGGCTGCCTTTCTTGTAAAGGTTAGGAGAAGAATCTCCTTCGGCGGAATACCTTTTTCTATCAGCCATGCGACCCTGTAGACCAGGGTCCGTGTCTTTCCGCTTCCAGCCCCTGCAATCACAAGAATTGGGCCTTCAGGGGCAGTAACTGCAGACAATTGCACCTTGTTCAATACTTTCTGGTATGGTATTTTATTAGACATTAATTCTCTCTGGACCTCTTTTCACAATAAAAAGGGAGGGTATCATAGTTGCTTAAAAAAAGATACCCATACTCTCTAAGTTAGTTCGCGTTGCTCCCGCCCGCCTCGCCTGAGCGAGAGCGATGGCAGGCAAGCACAATTGGAATATTAGAATACTGGAATGATAGAATAATGTGTTCCGGGGAAATGGGACAATGGCTTATTGCTAAAATAACACTCGACAGAGATGTTAAAAAATGAGTAAATTCCTTATAAAAGCCAACCCCGTTAAATGCGGGATCTTCGACATTTCAATATTCCATTATTCCCTGGCCCAGACCTGGTTTATGAGCTTAGTGGGCCAATTTATGGTCTAGACCTGATCTACATTCTTCACAGGGGCACTCGATACCGTCGCACCAGGGCAGGCCATATGTAAGGCCAAAGCAATAAACCTCAAAATATACTTCTAATTTCAGTAAGTTATTGAAATTCCGGAACCTTATATTATTATCATGTTCTTATATGTCAAACCTTGATAAGGCCTTATAGATTTTCCTGTGTATGAGAACTGGGTTTGAGTAAAAAATTTAATCCGCTTATTCTTGCATGTATACTAAGAGCTCTACATTTTGAGAGGGTAACAAAGAGAGAAGGCCTCGAACCAGTTTTTGTATAAAGCTATAGAAGCTTATTGATAATAAGGAAATTTGAAGAAAACTGAGATTTTTGTGAAACTTAGCTCTAGAGAGGAGGGATTTTGTTACAAGAGATTTTACGCTGGATAGGAGACCAAACCCTTTTAGATAACCTTATGGCTGGATTTTCCACTATAGCTTTGTTGATTCTCATAGTTGTGTGTATCGTAATTCTTTCAAAAGGAGCTGACTGGATGATTGATGGAGTGGTTCATCTGGCACGCAGGACTGGTTTGCCAAGAATAGTCATCGGTGCGACTATTATATCACTCGGAACAACTATGCCAGAGGCCTTTGTCTCAGTAATGGCTGCATGGTTGGGCAATCCAGGTCTGGCTCTGGGCAACGGCGTTGGATCCATTATTGCAGATACCGGCCTAATCTTTGGGTTGACATGCCTTTTGACAACTGTGCCTGTGAACCAATTCATTCTCAATCGAACAGGCTGGGTACAGGTGGGGGCAGCCACCCTGCTTGTCATAATCTCGCTTATCGCCTTGGCCACTATGCCCGGGCAGCCTATTCTTAATCGATGGGTTGGTTTTCTCTTCCTTCTTTTCCTGGCCGGCTACATGTACATAACATACATGTGGGCTAAACAAGGAGGAAGCACTGCTATAGAAGGTGAACAGGTGGATAATTCCGAATTGGCGAGCTTGGGAAAATGCTGGTTGATGATAGTCGGGGGCCTGTGTTTAATCGTGGTCGGTGCCCGGATACTAGTGCCAAGCGCTGTAGAAATAGCCCATAGAATTGGAGTACCTGAGGATGTCATCGCTGCAACCATGGTGGCCTTTGGAACATCTCTACCGGAACTCATGACGGCTATTGCAGCTGTTCGAAAGGGACATCCCGAAATTACTGTGGGAAATATCGTTGGTGCGGATGTCCTGAATTGCCTGTTCGTTATTGGGGCTGCTGCTGCAGCCAGACCCCTTGCGATTCCACCAAACTTCTATTCTTTTCACTTTCCTGCCATGCTCATTATCCTCTATTCCTTTCGATACTTCATATTCAGGAACAGAGATGGTCATTTTAAGAAAACTCAAGGAGCCTGGCTTTTAGGCGTCTATCTGGTCTACCTTATCCTCCAGTACGTTCTTAACGTCGGCACAGTAGGAAGATAAGAAAGCTCAGCAATCTTGATATAACGATAAAAGTATCGATCCACCTTTTTAGAGGCTTATGGCCCTTATAATAAAGAAAAGCGCACCAACTGCAATTAGTAACAGCAACACTATTGGGATAGAGAAGGCAACAATTATCCTCATATAATTTGTCTCGTGGGCCTCTTTAAGCCCGATAATCTGAACAATGCTTCTCCACACCCATCCTATCAGGCTGCCTATAAATGGTAATATAGACCAAATCCTGGTAGCTTGAGAATAGGCCATAACCCGTAAGGTAGCCTCAAACCTATTGTTCCCAGCTCTGACCAGAAGGAGCAGAAAATGGATGATAAGGCTCGAAATAAAAATACTAATACTTACTAATAAGGGTGAAAGAAAGATAAAGATGAGGAATATAATAGGTAAGCTCAGTGATATAGAAACACCTCCAAAAGGCTTGAGAAGTCCACTGTTAGCCATTACAAATTCCCAGAAAAATGCACACATGCTGCTGATAGAACCCACCAGCAGTCCGAAAGCCAAGGGTTCTCTCCATCCATCCTTGACAGGCATAGCGGAAAACATGTGTTTTGGGGAAAAGAGTACAGATTTAATTGTTTGCTTTATTCCTTTCCATAAACCAAGCTCTAGACGCCTTTCCCAAGGTGTAGCACTCCTTTTTCCAGTTGCTCTATCTTCTTCTTTTATCAAATATTCAAACCTATTTCCGCATTGTGGGCACTTTATCCATCTTGCCCCTGGAGGTATTTTTTCAAGTGGGATACTTTTTGTATAATTGCATTGCGGACACGTTATCTTTACCATCGTTAAACTCCAAAACTCAGATTAGAGTGAAAATCATCAGGATATTTTTATATTCTTTTTCTGAAGAAATTAATAGATGTTTTACCTTAATGGAGAAAAAAAATACACCCAAAATAAAACAAGCTCAACTCATAACGAGGTATGATTTTTCTTTTTGATTAAATTATTTGATTGAAGATGCCTTCTTTTAAATCACCAAGGTGTAGAGGGATTTTTCTACATAATGCCTTGAAATTTAGAAAAAATTAGAAAGAAAAGGTCGGGATAAAAAATGTAGGGAATGTTCTTGATTTTTTTTATTAAAACTTTATACTGTAAAGGGTTTAAAAAAAGGAGGTGATAGAGAAGACTGATAAAAACCATAAGATAAGCATAATCAGGTAATAAAAACTTAAAGAGGAGGATTAATCATGGAAGAAAAAAATGAAAGGTCGAGTCTTGAGTTTTTAAAGGACTGGGGTGGGGGATTAACTAATTGGACTGAAAAGTGGATTCCTGATTCCCTGGTTATTGTGTGGATCCTGACTGTCATTGCCTTCGTCATGTCCCTAATCTGGGGCTTCGGGAATGAGGTCAGCTTTGGAGGTCGTCTTTACGGCGGCATCGAAGCCTGGGGCAAGGGGTTCTGGAAATATCTCAGCTTTGCCATGCAGATGTGCCTGATCATGATGACCGGCTATATCCTAGCCCTTTCGCCGCCGGTGCGCCGTCTGCTTGACGGCCTTGCCGGCCTGCCCAACAAGGATAAACCTGCACAGGCTATCGTGGTCATGGCCCTTTTCGCAACGCTCTCGGCCTGGTTTTCCTGGGGGCTTTCCATCATCGGCAGCGCCATTTTGGCACTCTTTATCGTCCGCCGCAACCCGAAAGTGGACTACCGTGTTCTGGTCGCTGCAGCATACCTTGGCCTGGGCTGCACCTGGCATTCGGGACTCACCGGATCGGCTACCCTCATGATGGCCTCCCCTGGTAACGCCTTGGTAAAGTCGGCCATAGAGAAGGGCTGGATCGACAGCCCCATCTCCACCGGTACAACCATTTTCCATCCCTTTAACCTTATCCTGACTCTGGTGATTATCATTGTTGTTACGTGGCTGATGGCCAGGATGCACCCGAGCCCGGAAAACACCTATGTAGTCCAGCCGGAACTCATGGACAGACTCAAACTTTACGAGCCGCCCCAGCGGGCGGAGGCTAAGTCGCCGTCTGACTGGATGAACTGGTGGCCAGGCTTCAACATCATCATAGTGGTGGGCGGGGCTATCGCATTATATACTTACCTGAAGGGCAAGCCCCCGGGGAACTGGCTCAGTCTGAACAACGTTATCTACTTCTTCCTCATGCTAGGCGTCCTTTTCCACTGGCGACCATGGTCCTTTCTCAAAGCCACAGAGGAATCAGGGAAGGCGGTATGGGGCATCGTTATCCAGTTTCCCTTCTATGCAGGTATCTACGGCCTGATAGCCTTCACCCTTCTGGCCAAGGTATTCACCGGATGGTTTGTGGCCATCAGCGCCGGGTCCACATTCTTGATGTTCGCATACTGGTACGGTGGTATCTTGAACTACTTCGTACCTTCGGGAGGCGGTGAGTGGCTCATGACAGCGCCTTATCTTCTCCCGGCTGGAAAGGAACTTGGTATTCCGGCTTATAAGACCGTCATCGCCTACGCATGGGGCGACATGATGACCGACATGATTCAGCCCTTCTGGGCTATTGCCATGCTTGCAGTAGCTAAGCTCAACTTCCGCGATATCATGGGCTATTTGATGGTCATTTTTGTTATATACTTCATCATAACTTCTATTGCTTTTTTAATTTTGCCAATACTTTAATTTTTAAAGTCAATAAAAAGCCCTGGAACTTCTTTATAGTTCGAGGGCTTTTTTTACCAGAATTTTTTACACACTCATCCAGAGAGGAACACTGTCGCCATAATTTTAGCATCGGTGATAATGTTTTTGATGGAGCAGTATTCATTGGGCTGATGGGCAGTTGGTGATATGGTAGACCACACTGCTGCTGGAAGGCCTTCATACCTGAAAAACGCTGCCACTGTGCCACCTCCAATTCCCATGTGTTTTGCCTTCAGTCCAGTTACCTTATTTATCGCTTTGCCAAGGGTAGCAACTACCGGGGAATCCGCCGGTGTTGGAGGCGCACAATCCTGCCGATGAATTGCCTCAACATCTATTTTGAGATTAAGCTCTCTGGCAAGTTTCTTATTTAGGATAGTAACCTCTTCAATAATTTCATCTACTTTATAGTCTGGTAAAATCCGGCAGTCCAGATAAAAGACATCTCTTCCAGGGATGGTATTAACATTGGGGACATTTGCCTCTATCTTGGTAGGCTCAAATGTCGACTCTGGCGGTTTAAAGAGAGGATTGCTGAGATTAAAGTTTTCTTTAAGTGTGTTGAGCTTTACAATCAATGTGGCTGCCCCAAAGAGACTATTTTTTCCCTTTTTTGGTGTACTTGCATGGCACTGGGCACCAGTAATGGTAAATTTTAGCCACAGCATTGACTTTTCAGCAATCTCAATCATTGTACCTTTCTCGTTGCCACCGTCAGGAACAATAATCAGGTCGTCCTCTTTAAAAAGATCCCGCCTCTCTTTTAGGATATATTGTAGTCCATATTTGCTGCCTGTTTCTTCATCTGCAACCAAGGCAAGGCCAACCCTTTGAGGGAATGCTTGCTTTAAATCCAGCATTCCTTTCACAGCAAAATAGGAACTGACTATACCATGTTGGTTATCTTCAACACCCCGCCCAACAATTGTATCCCCCTTCACCCTCATCTTGTATGGATCATGTTTCCATAAAGAAAGATCACCTGGTGATACGATATCCAAATGACTAAGGATCCAAATAGCACTTTTTTTCTGGCTCCCGTTCCAGGCAGCTACTAAGTTTGGTCTGTATCCATTGGCTGCCCTTTTATCAGGAGCATGAATATCAAATAAAGTATCCGGTTTAAGGAGTAAGAGCTGTTCTTTAATATAGTCAGCCTTTTCATGCTCTCCGCTTCCACCGTTTTCTGGTCCTAAGGCAGGCCGTGCAGTAAGCTCCCTCTGCATTTTGATGATCTCAGATCTAAAACTATCTATTTTTTTATACACCCCTTCAAGTATATCCATTGCTTATCCTCTAGTTTATCGTGATCGTAAACGTTTAATGGCTCGTACATTGTTAAGCTTTTGACTTTAGTTCACTTTTACCCGCCAGACCCGCCTGCCGTCCGGCGGGCAGGCTTATAGCGGGTTAAGCTTTAATCTCTTTCTTGATAACAGACACCCCATTTAGATATGGTCTGAGGGCCTCTGGAATAACCACACTTCCGTCAGGTTGCTGATAATTCTCCAGAATCGCCACAAGAGTCCTTCCAACTGCCAGACCAGAACCGTTAAGGGTGTGGACAAATTCCGTACCTCTTCCTTCTTTCCTTTTAAACCGAATGTTTGCCCTCCTCGCCTGGAAGTCTGTAAAGTTACTGCAAGATGATATCTCTCTAAACAGCTGCTGTCCGGGAAGCCAAACCTCAATATCATAGGTTTTAGCAGCAGAAAAGCCAAGATCACCTGTACAAAGCGAAACTACCCTGTAAGGAAGCTCCAGGCGCTGTAAAATCTCTTCTGCATCGGTCGTTAAGGACTCTAATTCCTTCTCCGAGTCTTCAGGGTAGCAGAATGTAACCAGCTCCACCTTGTTAAATTGATGCTGTCTGATAAGCCCCCTTGTGTCTTTGCCATATGAACCTGCTTCGGAACGGAAACATGGAGTGTAAGAGGCATATTTAATGGGAAGTGTATCAAAAGACAGTATTTCATCCCTGTGTATATTGGTAACTGGCACCTCTGCAGTAGGTATAAGAAACAAATCCCACCCGTCCACCTTAAATAGATCCTCTCTAAATTTGGGCAACTGACCTGTTCCAGTCATACTATCAGAATTAACAAGGAATGGAGGAAGGATCTCGATGTAACCATGATGACTCGTATGAATATCAAGCATGAAATTAATCAACGCCCTCTCAATTGTTGCACCTAAACCACTTTGAAGAGAAAATCTACTCCTGGCAATCTTGGCTGCCCGTGAAAAGTCAAGGATATTTAGCTTCTCTCCGATCTCCCAATGGGAAAGAGGGTCAAAATCAAAATCCCTAATCTTCCCCCACATCCTTACAACCGGATTATCATCCGCATCCTTACCCACAACTACTGATTCATGTGGGATATTGGGGATGAGCAACAAGAGCTTATTCAACTGCTCTATTATTTTGGGTAGATTAGACTCCATCTCTTTTATCTCTTTTGAGACAGTCTTCATCTTAGAGATAAGAGATGATGCATCCTCTCTGTCCTTTTTCATAGCTGATATCTGGTCAGAAACCTTATTGCGTTGATATCTGAGATCTTCAAGGCCAGTCAATATTGATCGCCTCTTCTTATCCAAGGACTCAAAACTTGAAAGATCAAGATCATAACCCCTATCTTTGAACATATCAGTTACCAGATCCAGGTTAGCACGGACAAATTTTAGATCAAGCATCTCGTCTCCTTAGGTTGTATCGGATTAAACCTTCATTCAATTTTGGCACTTAAAACTTCGGCCACTTATCAACTACTTGGAATACATACCTTTCGTAGTCTCTCTAAATCATTGTTCCTTCCCATGGCAATGAGAATATCACCAGATTGAATCTTTGTTTTTGAGGAAGGATTAAATAGCATTTCACCATCTTTTTGCTTTATTCCAATAATGATAATGTCCATTTCCTGTCTAATGCCA
>JAFDDS010000060.1 GCA_019310745.1 Deltaproteobacteria bacterium
GACGAGAACAGGAAAGGGTGGCTCCTATGGAATCAGCAAAGTCCTGCACTAACGGGATGTTTTCCGGCTTTCCTATTCCTCTCCCTATGGAAACCAGGATATCAGCAGCGGCGACATCCACGTCCTCTAGCTCAGCTTCAAGGTATCCCAAGAATTGTCGCCCTTTCAGGTCAATCCAGGAAGGTGCAGAAATAGTTTGGGCATCAGCAGATTTACCCTGCTCCACTTCAGCATCAAAGGAGCCTGGTCGTAAAGTTATCAGGTATTGATCAGACGGTTTCATGGATAAGTGTGCGTTGATCTTGCCACCATAAATCTGCCTAAGAAGATCAAGTTTTTTATCTACTACGTTTACCTCCACGCAATCGGTTACCAGCGGAAGAGACAGACGTGCTGCCATGGAAGGTGCCAGGTCCATGCCCATTGCTGTATGACCAATCAGGGTTACAATGGGATTGCGGGTTTTTATGACCGTTTCCATGGCCATAAGATACTGATCTGCATTATAATGAGCCAGTTCAGGATCCTCCATTAAAAGGATCGTATCGCATGCACCTTTCAATCTTTCTGACAAATCAGATGCCTCATGTCCTAAAAAGAGAGTGGTAACTGCCATGTCATTTTCTTTGCCAAGTCTGTTTGCCATGGTGAGCATTTCAAAGGTGATATCTCGAAGCTCTCCACCTCTATGTTCAGCGAGTACCATAATTTCATCCATTTATATCACCCCCTTATCTCGGACAATTTGAGCCGTCTTTTCGCAGATTTCATTGAGGCTCCCTTCTAAAATTTCAGCTCCCTCACCAACTGGAGGAAGTGAAAGTTTCTGCGAGGCCACACTGGAGCCCTTTAGTCCGATTTCCTCTTCGGATAGTCCAAGCTCTTCTGAATTGGTTTCCTTGATCTCAATCTTGCGTACCTTTTGGATCCCCATAATAGAGACATACCGTGGACTATTTATCCCTGTTTGAATAGTGAGGACAGCTGGCATTGGTATTTGCAATTTTTCCTCGGTATTGGACTCCAGCTCCCTGCGCACTATCATTGTGCCTTCATTGATCTCAATTCCAACAACAAGAGAGGCATGGGGAAGACCTAATAATTCCGCAATTATGAGGCCTACCTGGCCCCACCCATCATCAGAACACTGGACACCAGTTAACAGCAGATCAAAGGACAAATCCCGGACTGCACGGTAAATACCCTGTGCAATGCCTGCTGCGTCGGATAACTCAAAGCCCTCCTCATTAATAAGAATAGCCTCATCCGCTCCCATTGCCAGGGATGTTCTTAGCACATCCTCACTATCCTCATCTCCTAAGGTAATCACCGTTACCTTTCCACCATGCGCCTCTTTGATTCGTACAGCCTCCTCAACAGCATAGTTGTCCCATTCATTGATATCCATTTCCAGGTCTTCCTTGAGAATCTCTGTGCCTTCTTTGTTTATCGCAAGTTCAGCATCGGTAACCTCTGGTACCTGTCTTACACATACTACAATATTCATTGTTATCACCTCCTAATCTAAAAAACTCGCCTTCCTGCAATACAGAGCAGGTCGTACAAGCCGGAATTAAAACAGTTCATTCCATGTAAATAAAAAATGTAGTAGATAATTCATGCACAATAGATAATTCTGGGTGCTTGATTCTTGCTATTGGATATATCCAGTATCCAGCAACCTATATCAAGCATGAAATATAAAATTTTCATTCCAGTCCGCTACTTTTTTGTAAACCCAGTGCCATCGCCACTAATTCATTCAAATCCATCACCTGTAAGGAATCCTCCAGACCAGTGGTCTTGCGGGCATCTTCCAGCATGATCAAACATAGTGGACAGGCAGTGATAATAATCTCTGCGCCGGTGTCCTTTGCCTCCTTAATCCGGATTTCAGACATCTTTACATCCGCATCCAGATCTTCCTGCCATATCCTGTCTCCTCCTCCGCCACAGCAAAGGCTGTTCGCCCTGTTATGAGCCATCTCCACCATCTGCACTCCGGGGATTGCGCCGATGACCTCTCGGGGGGCATCAAAAATCTGATTATGACGACCCAGATAACAGGGATCATGATAGGTCACTGTTACATTGAGGGGCCTTTCAAATTTCAGAGAACCTGATGCAACAAGCTCTCTTAGAATTTGTGTATAGTGACGAACACGGAACTCTACCTGCTCATCAGGAGGCTTTAAGGCCTGAAATGTCGGGTATTCATTCCGAAAGGTGTGAAAGCAATGGGGAGATGAAGTAACTATATCATGGATTTCATACCGTTGGAATAATTCTATACAATCCTCCATCTGCTTCTCAAAAAGCCCATCCTCTCCCACACGACGGGCGATGTCTCCACAGCATGGCTCCTTTTGACCCAAAGTAAAAAAAGAGGCTCGGGCATAATTCAAAATTAAGGCAAACGAGCGAGCCAGCTCCTGGGTTCGAATATCCATTGAGGTTGTACAGCCCACGAAATAACAAAGCCCTTCTGCCTTCTCACTCTGGCTGATGTCTGGTATCTCCAGATCTCCTGGCCATTGTGCACGCTTTTTCTTTGTGGCCTCCCAGGGATTATTGTATTTATAGAGTTTTTTCAAACTCTGGGTCAAAAGTGGAGGCACCTGGGTGCCCTCTTCCACTAACTTGCTCCTTGCTTGCCGAATAGAATCCAATGTGGCTACATATACAGGGCACACATCAAGACAGGCTCTACAGGTTGTACAATGCCAGAGCTTTTCAGGCTCGAATATCTGCTCTTTCGTATATCTATGGCTAATCCAGTTTTTAAACCAGTTAATATGGTTTAAGGGATGATACTTCATCAAAAGATTATTCCTGGCCCAGACAATAAAATCTCTGGGGGAAAAAGGTTCTCCTGCACTAGTTGAAGGGCACACCTCCACACAGCGACCGCAACGGGTACAGGCATCAAAAAAAATCATATCCCGGTAAGAAAAAACTTCATCATCCGGGGATCGCGTCTCCACCGGGATTGCCTGAAGGGGTTGGTTCTCCAAATAAATGCTGGCCGGTGCAGCCAGAATATGGAAAAGCTTACAGAAAGGAATATATGCGATGAGACCCAGGCTCAGAAGTGCATGAACCCACCATAAATAAGGGTAGACAGACTGAGCGCTTTGTGGTTGAGTGAAAAGAAGACTCACCCAATGACCTGCAAACGACCAGGTGCCCCACTCCGGTCTTTGGGCAGCAAGCCGGATTCCTTCTACTACAAACCCTGAAAGGGTTACCGCAAAAAGCAAGATTACTACGGCGAGGTCCTCGATACGCCTTTCCAGGCGTAGCACACGCTGGAGATATCTGCGGATCAGGGCCCAAACGATGCCTATCATTAACATCAATCCCACAACCTCAAGGCATGTTGCATACCAGATATACACAGATCCGCTCAGAAAATGAAATAGCCAGTAATCCACAGAAATGAGGACAGTGCCCACAAAAAGGCCTAGAAAACCCCACAGGATGAGTATATGCATAGTGCCGGCAGCGATATCTCCTCTGAAAATACGTCGGCCGAATACACCGTCTAAAAAAAGATTTGAAATACCGTGCCACGAGAAGGGTATTTTTTGACGCTTGATGCCCTTTATCCACACAGATACATGGATAATGAGCCCGAAAAGAAACACGCCCACAGCCAGGGCCGCGAGGAGATAGAAAACCCAGACATGTTGGATCAACCAGTACGAGGTGCGAGAAGGCGTCATGACAGATACATTACCTCAAAATACCCTTTGTAAAGATTTTTCGTTATGCACTTTCAATGCCATGACTTCTCACCGAGGGCAATACGACAAAGGTCTGTAATAAAAATTTTGGGCAGACCAAGCTGCGAGGTGGATCGCCGCATCACTGCGTCACATATTGGACAGATAGTTATGAGGGCATCGGCACCGCATTCGATAGCGTCCTTAACATTTTTCTCCTGAATATCAATGGCCAGATCTCTGTTGGTTTGGATAATTGGTGCGGTGCAGCAGACAGCATTCAATCGCTCATACCTCCTGGGTGGTCGCTCGACCCCAATGAGCTCGAAGATCTCGTCCAAGAATGCATCTTGTTCCGGGAGCCATCTAGTGGCACAGTTGGTATGGTATGCGACCTTCTTGCCCAGGGTGGTGATGCTACTCTGGTGGTCCCTTAGATAGTTGCGCAGATACTCGAACAGGTGCATGTATTTGAAGGGAACAGTAATGCCATACTCCTTGGCCTTCAGGTGCGCCAGGGCGAAACCCTCATTGTGGATATACACGATCTCCTTACCCAGGCTTGCCAGTTTATCAATAACATTCTGGATGTACTTCTCAACAAAGCTTTCCCCACCCATATGTACAAGACCAACGAGGGAATTATACTCACTCCCTCTCACCACGGTCATACCCTTAAACAGCATACTTTCAAAGGTGCCCTCAGGAAAATGTCGAAACTCGAAAAAGTCGAATGACAGAACCGGTTTATCAGGGTCACCCTCTATCAGCTGGCCAGGCTCTCCTCGGCCTTCGAGTCCATTGGCCATTTCCTCGAGGACAGGTGCACCAGCTACTACTATGGGGCAGGTACCTATTTTTTCCTGCATCTTGTAGATAAGGTTAGAGGGGTCAGCCCCGGTCGGGCAGTAGTCATTACACGCATTACAAGTGATACACGTGTTCAGTATGTCAGCCTCTTTGCCCTCCATGAGCAGTATAATTTCAGCAACAGCCCTATCTTTGTCATAATCGACATAACGGCACTTCACCAGACAATCGCCGCATAGGTCACATTTTGAAGAATCCCACATTTTCCCCCTCCATTTATGGTTGGCTTAATTATTTCATTGTATGTTCATGGCATCAAGCTGTCAAGGCATCTCACAGGACTAACACGAGCGCACAATCAGCTCTGAAAACCCTATATTATATACCCTCATGACATACTAAAAAACCACATTTCCTGGCAAAGTTGCTTCCCAAAGTGTCAGTATTTTATGAAAGGCTTCAAACTGTATTGGAAAGTTTCCTATGTGCGATCTGACATATTACTTCTAGCAGAATAAAAAGTTACAGTATATGGGATTTTAAAAAAAAAGCAGGGCTATCGCTCTTGATGACATCTGAATCATCAATAAAACTGATGATTCGCATCTACCCCTAAAAGAATGGGATGGTGGCCTATGTATTTTTTGGATCATTCTGGCCCAGTTTTTACGATAGTCCGTATTTCTTGTAGTGTTCGGAGGTACAAAGGTTTGTTCGCCCCTCCAATATCTACAGCACGGATAGCCATTTGAAGTGCCTCAGCATATCGTCCCTGCTCGGCGAGCACATGTGCTAGGTTGTTGAATGATGCACCGCTTTGTGGATGGGCTTCGGCTGCATGGCGAAATGCCTGCTCTGCGCCAATGAGATCTCCCAAGGCGTAGTGACAGTTACCCAATCCCATGAGAGCACCAAGACTGGAGTGCCAACGCTCTAAGGCGGCGGTATAGGCTGCGGCTGCTCCCTTAAATTGTCTGGCCTGTTCAAGGCCCAAGACTGCACGCAGGTAAGATTGCTCATCAGCACTCGTTGGAAGTTGACCTGAAGGCAGAACCACGAGCCCCCAATAATCAGCACGTTTCCACGTTCGCATGAAAAGCGTCCAACTCATACGCCGCCTTGCTTCCTTCCCTGAGTGCA
>JAFDDS010000061.1 GCA_019310745.1 Deltaproteobacteria bacterium
ATTGCCCCATTATCTCACCGTATACATCTCGGGCTTTTTCCTTTTCAAAAAGTGCCTCATACGTTTTGGCCAGCAATCGAGCAATGTTTTCATCCCAACCGGAAGATTCGAGGTGAGCAAGGCAGAGAGATTCCGCTTCTTGATATCTTTTGGCCTGAAAGAGCGTCTCGCCTCGAAGAAGCTGAATGGGTAACGAGTCAACTAACTCTTCCGGACAGGAAAAAAGGAGTTCTTGAGCCTGATCGAACTCCCCTGTTTCCCAAAAGATCTCACACAGGAGATTATACCCTTGTATAGAATCAGGATGCTCTTTTATGAAGCCTTCCAATAAAGCACGAGCTTCTTCATATTTTTGTAGGTTCAGATAGGCTGTGGCCAGTTCGAGAGGGATAAAAGTATGTGGTGATGGCTTCTCTCCGATGGCATGGGATAATTTTGCTGCTGCAAGCTCAAAATCTCCCTGATTTAGGGCCACATAACCTGCCTTAAAGGTGTTTCCATAGCTATGATAGGCTTTTCGAATTTCTTCGGGCAATGAGCCACACAATACCGTAAAATATTCTTCCTCTGATTCTTGGTAACCAGCTTTTTCAGTATTTTCCATATGCACGTCGAAATCAGGTGAATTGTTAATCTCTTCTCCCGTAAAATTATTGTGGATCTCTTGTAGCTGTTCCTCGAGTTTATATGTTAGCTCTGGATCTTCTGTCAATTCCAGAGCCAGACGAACTATCTCCTCCGCATCATCAAACATTTCAGCCCTCATTAGTTCTTCCCCTGTCTGTTTGTGTTGAAGAGCCAGGGCCTCCCTGCTGTGGAGGATCTTTTCCTGAAGCCGGTTTTTAAGATCTGTGTTGTTCGGACATTTTCTTTCAAGTTTGTTGAGGGCCGTCTCATATTCAATTTTTGCGTGTCCATATTTTGTGATTTCGAAAAAACTATCCCCTTTTTGCTCGTATTCTTCGGGATCTTTACCAGAAAAAAGTTTCAAAATTCCCATTAGGTCATCTCCCTCATTATTGCTAAGTCTACGTTTGAGTCTTATTCACCGCTGGCTAAAATTCTGAATAACAGCGGCTTGGATGTATAAGGTTGCTCCTCCGGGTTGCTTTTGCCTCATTACAAATATAAAACATTGGTTAATAGAAGAACAAAGAGATTTGTAAGTCAAGAAAAATTGGCCTTAAGAATTGCATCGGAATCAATGAATTTATTGTTTTTCTTTTCCATGGTTCAATGATTTTAGAAAAAAGCTTCAATGCCGGGAATTATAATAAACTGAACATGATAACAATTCTTTTCAACCCAATTGAATATACTTGATAAAAAGACTGGTATTTGAAATTGTTACAATGTAAAGAAGAAAACGGGAACAGGATAGCACAGGTTCAACATTTTGTGGATTTTTAAGTCAAAAAGAAAAAGAATGTTAAAATAGGTGTGCACATGAATATAGACTTATTAATAGATCAAGCAATAAAAGCGGGCAACCACACGCTGGATGAAGCAGAGTCAAAACTGGTGATAAAGGCGTATGGTGTTCCGGTTATCCGTGATGAGATGGCTTCCAACCCTGCCGAAGCAGTTAGAATCGCGCAAGAAATCGGTTTCCCGGTGGTGCTCAAGGGGGTTGGTCCAACCCTCACGCACAAAACGGAACGGGGCCTTGTGCAACTTAATCTTGCAGATGCCGATGCCGTCCGAATTGCAGCGGAAACCACTGTCTGTCAAAAAGGCCGGAAAAGAATTGCGTGGCCTTTTGGTGGCGCCTCAGATTTCAGGCAAAAGGGAGTTTGTCGCAGGCCTCCTGCAGGACGACCTGTTTGGTCCGGCGGTTATGTTCGGCATCGGCGGTATCTTCACCGAAGCGTTTTCAGATGTCGCCTTTCGCCTCGCCCCCCTGACCGAGTCGGATGCCCGTGACATGATCGATGAAATAAAAACCAGGTCGCTGCTTGGAAATTTTCGAGGTGAAAAGCCTGTTGACCTTGATCAACTTGTCCGTACCTTGATTGGGCTTTCGCATATCCCTGCCGAACATCCTGAAATTTCGGAGATTGATATTAATCCGCTTGTTGCAACCCCCGAAGGAAACCTTCTTGCAGTTGATGCGTTGGTTGTCATTCAAAAAAAAGGGGAGGTTTCAAAAGCAAAGGATTGCCTGCCGCCTGTTAAACCGCTAATTCTCGGATCGCTATTTTACCCGGACTCAATCGCTTTTATCGGCGCTTCCGGCGAATTGGGCAAGTGGGGACACCGACTTTTGATTAATACTATAAGCGGCGGATACAAAGGGGAAATATATCCCGTAAACCCCAAGGGTGGAACCATAGCAGAAAAAAAGGTTTATAAATCTCTGGCTGAAATTTCAGGGCCGGTGGATCTGGCAGTTGTTACTATTGCAGCAGCCTTCGTACCGGACCTGATCCCTCAGCTTAAGGCAAAAGGTGTGAAAAACATGTTGTTAATCTCTTCAGGTTTTTCCGAAACGGGTGTGGAAGGGAAAAAACTGGAGATGAATCTCGTTAAAAAGGCTGAAGAGGCGGGAATACTGATTGTGGGGCCCAACACAATGGGAATTTGCAACCCGCATATTAATTTGTACTGCATGGGAGCAACCTTTACATCAGAACCTGGCTCGACGGCGATTGTCTCCCAATCGGGAAATATGGGGGTCCAGCTTCTTTCATTTGCCGAACGACAGGGCATTCAGGTCAGGGCTTTTTGCGGTTCGGGCAATGAGGCCATGACCACGGTAGAAGATTATTTGGATGCCTTTGAAGTCGACACCCTAACCGGGACCGTCGTGCTCTATATTGAAAGTGTTAAAAACGGCCGTCGTTTTTTTGAAAGCGCCCGACGCGTTTCCAAAAAAAAACCGATCGTTATCCTTAAAGGGGGGCGAACAACTGCTGGAAATCGCGCCGCCGCGAGTCACACGGGATCAATGTCTTCGGATTTGCGGATTTTCAATGCGGTTTGCAAGCAAACAGGCATTGTCAGGGTTGAACAGCCTATGGATATGCTGGATCTTGCCGCAGCCTTTTCATCCTTGCCCCTGCCGAAGGGAAATCGCGCCGCGATCATGACCCTCGGCGGCGGTTGGGGAGTAATATCCGCTGATTTGTGTTCGGAATACGGGCTCGATGTGCCGGAACTATCGCCCGTGCTCCGGAAAAATCTAGACAAATTACTTCCGCCTTACTGGAGTCGCACAAACCCCGTCGATCTGGTAGGCGAAAGGGATATGTCACTGGCGTTTACCGTAATTGAGGAACTGTTAAAATGGGACGGATGCGACGCCATCATTAATCTCGGCATAATCGGCAACCGTATCATGGCCCACCGTCTTCTCAATTCGGTTAGGGGGCATGATCCCAACTATACGAATGATTTCATTGATTCCGCCAAACAACAATATATCGAATTCGAAAAAAAATATATCAAACTCATCGTGGAATTGATGGAAAAGTATGATAAGCCCGTATTCGGCGTAAGCATCATGACCGATGCAAATTCCAGAACCGTCAATCGGGTTGAAAACAGCAATTTTAGCAGTGTATTTTTCCAGACGCCTGAAAAGGCGGTTAAGGCATTTAAAAAGATGTACGAATACAACCGGTTCCTTAAGGGCTAAAATATTATTTTAAGCCTTCTCTTTTTCACGTTTCCTTTCCAATCTCTTGATTAATTCATGGCCGATAATTCTACCACTGGTGGCATATTCAGCATAAGCCTCCTCAATTCTGGATTTGAATGCAGGATCATTTTCAATCAGGTAATCGGCCAGGTCATCCTTGGGTATGTGATGAAGAATAGCTGCGGGTTTAATTGATAAGAACTCGCTTTTGTGAGAAGGAGCATGCCACAAATTCTCTTCAAAAAACCGTGAGTCAAGAGCAAACTTGACTCCTTGCGACCACCTGCTAAGGGGATCAGCCAATGCCTTTCAGGTGGTAGCAGATCTCGCTGCCAAATAGCCTTCTTTGCCATGCCTTTATGGTATCGATGCCCTCCAGATCTTTCAGACTTTTGGGGTATGCAAGGGCGAGAGACTGTATCTGGGCGTTTGTGCATACAAGAGAGAGATCGATGTCCATCTCTTTTGCTCTTCGCTCCCTCCACTCCCTAAGGACCTTTACCTTTTTTGATACCGTGTCACCGATCCGCTCTTTGGTAGTCCCGGGGAATGCAGGAAGTTCATTTTCCGGCAACTTTGTGGATTCACCTATCTTTTCCAGGATGGAACTGCCCAACATCCTTATCTGCCTGGCGCTCAATCCCTTTATACGACCAAGGTCTTTTTCGGTCATCGGCCTCCTTTCCGCGATCTCCATGATCGGTTCGTTTCCGAGGATCTTAAAGGGGGGAAGATCCCTGCGTCTGGCCGTATCATCTCTTAATTGCAAGATCGATTCAAGTACTGCCAGGCATCTGGGGTCAAGCATGCTGGCTCCCTTGAATCTCAGGAAGAGCGGATTACCGTTCGGAGGAGCAGGGCGCACCTTGCTCAGAAGTTCACATTCCTCCTCCACACAGAAAAGCCTGCCCTTGACCCTCAGTTCTTTCTCCAGTATCCGGCTGAGGGAGAGGAGGTGACAAGTATCCTGAACCGCATAGGCACTCATGGCAGCAGGCAATGGCCTCTCTGACCAGTCCCTTTTCTGATACTTCTTCTCAACAAGCACTCCCAACCTCTCTTTAAGGAGGCGGGCAAGACTCGTTTCCCTCATCCCAAGAAACCTTGCCGCAATCTGGGTGTCAAAGAGAGAGTTCACTTCAATATCGAAATCTCTGTACAGGGAGCGTATATCATAATCGGCCCCATGGAATACCTTTCGGATATTCGGGTCTGCAAAAACCGGAGAAAGGGGTGAGAGATCATCAAACGATAGAGGATCCACCAGGATATCCTGCGAGGGTGTGGAGATCTGGATGAGGCAGACCTTCTCCGGATAATGGAACATGGAATCAGCCTCGAGATCCACACCTATCGACGTCTCCCTTTCAAGTCCGGCGACTATGCGGTTAAGATTAGATCGATCTTTCACCAGTAAATATGCGGATTGTTTTCTTATCATCCTGTCTCCATGGGCAGGAGTATATGGAATTTACCATAGTGTGTCAATGACATACACAGCTCAGGATGCTGCGATCTTTTTGTTTCGAGTGAATAGATGAATGTGAAAAGGAATAATAGAAAAAAAGGGTGCAGAAGAATAATCTTTGCTGATCAGTGATTTATTAATTCATGAGTAATAGTCGTGGAGGTGATTTTTTCAAGAAGAAAGATCTGACCCGTTAACCTTTTTACTGGCTTGATTAAAGACTGTATTCTTTAAGCCTTGATTTCAGGGCCCTTGCATCTCCTACGAATTTGTTAAGCTCAGCCCAGAAACTTTTACTGTGGTTCCTTTTCCTTGTGTGGACAAGCTCATGAAGGATAACGTAATCGATCAGCTCTTGCGGGAGACTGAGAAGCTTCCTATTCAGACTGATGTTGTTTCGTGCCGAGCAACTTCCCCATCTGGTCTTTTGATTTCGGATAAAGACCCGGTTGTAGGTAAAGCCATACTGTCTTGATAACTCGTTTAGGCGGTGGGTCAGCTTTTTCCTGGCCTCAGCCTTGTCTATCTCAGGCAAGTCATTTGCAATGGCAACCTGTTTTTTTTCTATCTCCTTGACTTTATCAAGGTGCTTTTTTATCCATCTCGCTTTGCTGAGGGCCATTTTTTCTGCACTTTCAAATGAAAGCCCGTAAGGAACTGCAACCCTGACCCCTGTAAAGGGCTTCAATGAGATGTTCAAACGCCTTGCCCGTTTGCTGCGCTCAAGAAGCACGCGCCCTATGCCGTCCATTTCAATGGTTTTAAATTGAAGCAATAAAATCTCCTGAGAAAATATTGAACTAACCCATAAGGGATTTATCATATTTAAAGACTCAATTACAGTATTCTTTGACCATTTAATTCGCTCTGATTCCATATTAAATTCAAGGTTCTCCCTATGGATTACTCAAATTATTTCTGATGTCAATAAATCTGACCCCTTCAGCAAGATCAATGCGGGCTTCAGGGAATGAGCTTTTTCACGCGCCCTACAATGCCGCTTTCCAAACGCACCTTGATCCCATGTGGATGTGTGGCGGATTTCGTGAGAACATCCTTGACGATGCCTTCCGTAAGTTTTCCGGATCGCTGATCCTGTTTCTGTACAACCGTAACACGCGTTCCCGGTTTGATGTCCGCCCGGACGATTCCGTTCATTTGTATCGCCTCTAAGTTTAATTATTCAGTGCTGATTCGGTGGTCAGCCTCACTTCCGTGCCCGGAAGCTGTTACTCCTCCGCCCGAACCGACCAGTGATTGTCATCGCTATGTGGCTATAGTGGGCAGAGAAAAGGGGGAAATGTCAAAAGCGTCAGCGTGAGAAGGCAAAAGATTGCGACCATTATTATTCTTAGGGATAAAACCCCTTCAGTATACGTAAACTCAGAAACACAGTAAAATCAAGTAGCTACATTACTTGGAAGCCAAAGGGGTTGTGAATCTCATCTTTTAGAGTTAAGGGCTTCTAAAATAGCTTTATTTAAATTCTCCAACTTACAAGGCTTGAGAATAAGGCCCTTTAGAGTCTTTTTCAAGCCAGCATCTATTTTGTTTATGGCCGTCTCTTGGTAGCCGGAAATGATCACTATTCGGGCAGCCGGGTCATTCTCAAGAATTTTTTTGGCACACGTTGCTCCATCCATGTGAGGCATCTTCCAATCCAACAAAACCACATCAGGTTTATGTGTTTTGTAGTGTTCAATGGCCTGACTACCGCTACTTACCGAATCTACTTTATACCCTATTGACTTAATCATATTCTCAAGACCTTCTAAAACAGCGGGTTCATCATCTACAATTAAAATCTTTTCTCCTTTTCCATGCCTGATTCTCTGTGGAGCTTCTGGTTCGATTTGTTCATATTTTTCAGCTACAGGAAAGGCAACTCTAAATATTGTCCCTTTACCTGGTTGTGAGGATACAGATATCTTTCCTTTGTTTTCTTTTATAATACCATGAGTTATTGACAGACCTAATCCGGTTCCTTCTCCAACATCTTTAGTAGTAAAAAATGGGTCAAATATATTCTTCAAGGTCTCTTCATCCATACCACATCCAGTGTCGGAAATGGTAACCACGACCGCTTTCTTATCTTTCTTTGCTTCTATCCTTAGCTCACCACCATCTGGCATGGAGTCTCGTGCATTATTACACAGATTTATAAAAACCTGGCCGAGACTTAAACGGTCACCCTTAATTGGTAATGGCTTTTCTATCTTCGTAGCAATCTTTATGCTCTTATCAAAGGTATTGCTTATTATTTTATATGTTTCATCGAGAACACTCTTTAAATCTAAGGGAAGGTTTTCTTTTTCAACCTCCTGCCTGGAGAATCTTAACAAGCTATAAATGAAATCAGAGCCCTTTGCTACTGATTCATTAATAGCCCTTGCAATTTTCTGTAATTGTCCATCCTGACTATATACCATCTGAAGAAATTGCGCATTTCCCAAAATAGCCTGCAGGATATTTCTAAAATTATGGGCCACACCACCTGCTAGCCTGCCTAAGGATTCCATTTTTTGAGCATGAGAAAGCTGTTTTTGAAGCTGCTGCTGATTCTCTTGAGCCTTTCTTAATTGTTTTGTTCTGCGCTCAACCAATTTTTCTAAATCTGAGTAGAGTCGAGCATTCTCTATAGCAATGGCCGCAGTATTACCTAAGCCAGCAAGCGATTGGAGGTCATCCTTTCTGAATCCTCCAGGCAATCCAATAGAGTCTACATAAATTGCTCCCCGAACCTCTCCTTTATATTTGAGCGGTACACACATAACTGACCTGATATTCATTTGTTGCATGCTGTTAGAGAGCCGAGCTTCATCCATACGGTTCGTATCGGACACCAACACCGGCTCACCTTGCCTTATCGTTCTTTTAACGATAGTCCTGCTGTAGTTAATCTTGGAGAAGATGCCATCTTTGTCCTCCATCCTCGTCTTTGAAACCACCTCCCTTAGCTTGCCAGTCTCTTTGTTTAACAATAATATGGCACCACGATCTATTCTCTTTAGAACATCTAAAATCTGATCTATCACCTCACCTAAGAGTTCATCGATATTGAGGGATTGAGCAAAAATATTTGAAACCTTAAGAAGTAACTCCAAATTCCGTGTATCGCTCTTAGGGCTATCGGCTGCCAGTAAGGACTCTCTTGGCGAATCTGTAGGGTATGCTTGGACCGTTTTTTTCCCAGAAGATCGCCCTCGGTCTTTACCGAGTATGGCCTCCTCGGTGATTTTATTTTGGACTCTTTCAATCCAGAGAGCATCGTTTCGCATACGGATTATCTTCACACCCATATTGATAGGCCAATCGGGATCAGGTAGACCATGAACCCAGCACACTCTTCCTCGGGCCTCGAGAAAATCATCTCCGTAAAGCCAGGTCTTAAGTTTTACCTCCTGACCAACTTTGAACACCTTGGAGTTGTCGACCTTAATGCATAGCCCCTCATTACTCACATCAAGGGTTTTGCCCTGGAAGATATGGCTATGAAACAATTTCTCCATCCATTTCCCCTTGACAGGAAATACAAGAGGAACACGTTTAAACCGACGTTTTTCAGAAAATTCGACTGCCATTGTTGCTTTTCTCCCCACACAAATTACATTCATTTAATGATAGCTGGTTATACGACTCAGCTCCACTCCGAGGCATAGGCTTTATGGGCTGGTGGCCATTTGCAAGTTTGCCTGCCAACATATTTTTATGGCTTGACCTCTTAAAAATCACACACGTGCCATATACTTAAATCTGGATACATTTCATTATACGTATGCTCATCAAAACATCAACAGATTTTTGCCTCCTTGGTGAAAAGGGGTATCTCAACATTCGTTACCATGCAGGTCCATTATGGAGGTATTCTGAGTTGTGTTTCACTCATTCATGAACGATAGGGGGAGTGTGAAGTTTTTTTAAAATGTGGATATGCTTATCTTAGACAGGAAGAAAATTCCAATATTCACACTCTGAGCTCAGATAAAATGTACAGATTTCTGCTCAAGGTTTACCCACCGTCAGTCTGGAGAGCCTGATCCCA
>JAFDDS010000062.1 GCA_019310745.1 Deltaproteobacteria bacterium
AAAACAGTGATAATCCTTTTGAAGGGAGCGCCAGTTATTCACGGCCCCATGAACGTGTCCAAGGTGAAGTCTCCCGGTTGGTCTCATACCGCTGACAATTCTCTTTTTCTCCATACTTTTCATCCTCCTAACAGACATAACTAATCGATCCCAAATCGGATAAACCAGAAACATATTGATTAAAAAGTTGGTGTTCTCGTAAAAAGTGAGTTACATAAGGGATTCCTGAATTCATTAATCCACAAATCATTTCCAGATTTCAGAGTAGAGCAATTCCAATAAATACATAGTCTTTAATAGATACTAACTGTGATGTAAACTCCCAAATCTATCTTTTAAATATTTAATCTCATCTTCCCTCGTGCTTATATCACCCTCCAACTTGGCCTCCAGAATATTTTCAAATATCTCCTTGAAAAGTAAACCAGGTTTATAACCCATATCAATGAGATCTTTGCCCTTTATAAAGATCTTTGTTCCTTTAAGCTTGGTAAAAAAGATGGATATGGATCTCTTTATCTTCTCGCTTTTAGTTTTGGCCATGCCATAAAGTAAGATCTCGGGAGAAAGAGGTGAGAGAATTCGATATAAAGAATAATGTTTCTTATCCTTTAGCTGAGAAAGTTCCTTTAAGGCCTTTTGTATCTCCTGGCGATCGGAGAGCATACTTAAAATTTCTTTATCCTGAGCCTGCATCCTCGCGGCTAAATTATCCAAGGCATCATCGCTTAAAGAAGTGGTTAAACCAAGGAAGTATACCTTCCATGGTTTATAGATAACACTAAGGTACAAGAGATTAAACCATACTAAAATTCCCTTTATTTCTTTGAGGACATTTTTTACCTCCTCGGTAAGGTTAAGCCCGGGTGAGATAAATTTCAGAAGATCATATCCATCCATTTTTTCGATTGCCCCTATGGGATCCTCCTCCTTTAAAATTAGTTTCAGTTCTATAAAGAGTCTTTGGTTAGAGAGATTCTCAAGGCAATTTATATTGACAGCGTTTTGAATCAGGCTTTCCGTAAGTTTTCCTATTTTAAATCCAAACCGCTGCTTAAATCTAATTGCCCTAAAAATCCTTGTAGGGTCTTCAATAAAGCTAAGGTTATGAAGCACCCTTAAAACACGTTCTTTAATATCCCTCATGGCACCAAAATGATCTATAAGGGTACCATAATGGCCCTTATTAAGATGAACAGCGAGGGTATTGATGGTAAAGTCTCTCCTGAAAAGATCCCTCTTTAAAGAACTTAACTTAACTACAGGCAGCGCAGCTGGTGATTCGTAATGCTCTATCCTCGCGGTGGCAACATCAATCTTAAAACCATCTGGCATAACCAGAACGGCAGTCCCGAATTTGGGATAACTCCTCACTTTGGCACCAAAATGATCGGCAAAGGTTTTAGCGAACCGGATACCATCTCCCTCTATAACGATATCCACATCAAAATTTTTCCTCTTTAAAACAACATCTCTTACAAGACCGCCCACAAGAAAGGCATTAAAATCTAGCTTATCTGCTGTCTCTCCAAGATGCTTGAGTAGCGTTATTATTTTATTGGGTAACCTTTCTTTAAGTAAGTTCCCGATATTTTTTTCCCGAACAAACCTTGGAATTTCCTCTGAATCATAAAAAAACTGGGGTGTAGGGGATTTTTCTATCAAGATAGTTAAAAAATCTGTTCTTGTAATAACTCCGAGCAGCTTGCTGTCCTCTAATACTGGGAGAATTCTGACCTTGTTATTAATAATCAAATTCTGTATTTCATTCAAAGTAGTTTCAGGTCTTACATGGAAAAATTCCACATTCATATACTCTTTTACAGGCCTTTCCTCCAGGCCCAAAAAAACGGCTCTATCTACCATCGGTCTAGATATATATCCTTTAAGTTTTGTATTTTCATCAATCACCATCAACACATTAATATTGTAACTGGTTAATATATCACCTGCCTCTTTGAGGGTAGCCTCAGGTAATATATGGATTGCAGGAGAGGTCATTATATCCTTAGCCAATCTCTCAAAGTTTATCCGGCTTACAAGTAAGGTGTTAAGGTCTTCCTCAACCTGAATAAGTGTTTTGCCAATGATGGTAGCTGATGCGGCCTGCGGGTGTCCTCCACCATCAAATTCACAAGCAATCTCTGCAACATTGACGTCCGGAAGTCTGCTCCTGGCTACCAGATAGACCCTATTTTCCATCTGGGCAAGTGCAAATATAACGTTAAGGTTTTCCATTTCCATAAATTTTTGAACAAGAACGGCAAAATCACCTATATACCTATCGCTTTTGGTCTTGGCTATAACCACCTCTACACCATTGATAATGTTCTTAGTAGCAGAGGCCATCAAATCATTCAAAAGCCACACCTGTTCTGCGGTTAACTCTCTCGTTAACATATCAGAGATCGTATTAAGAGATGCCCCCTGCTCTAATAACCAGGCAGCAGACTCATGATCCTCTGCTTTTGTAGAAGAATAGGTAAAAGAGCCAGTATCTTCATAGATACCAAGCGACATCAAGGTTGCTTCATCAGGAGAAATTTTGATGCCCTTTTCTCTTATTATTGCTGTCAAAATGGATGTGCCTGCCCCAAGTTCTCGGATAAGTTCAAAATCACCCTTGATATCATCATCAGATGGGGGATGATGATCATAGATATGTATCTCCAAATCATTCCTGTCTAAGAGCTTTTTAAATTTACCGATCCGTTTTTTTTGACGGGTGTCAACTAGGATAAGTTTTCTGATTTTATTAAAATCAACATCTTTTATGCGTAAGAAATCAAAAAGATACGAACTTGTATGCAGAAAGAAATTCCTCAAATTTTTTTCCTGGGCACCAGGAAATACCATTTTTGCCTCAGGATAAAGCTTTTTGGCAGCCAGCATAGATGCCAAGGCATCAAAGTCAGCATTCATATGGGTGGTTATTACTTCCATTTTCTTTTCTGATGTCTCCGACGCCATTTATATGGCCTCTCAAATGGTGGACGTGGGAATTCATGAGCGGCTTTTAGAATCCTTTCCGCAATCCCTGGAAATCCATTATCTCCATAATAAGATACGGTTTCATATGCTAAACCGGCTTTAATCAAATGGACAGCCAAAAGTTTCCCATTTACAAACACATGTGCTAGAAGGCGACCATACTTATCATTTTGAAATGGAACATATTCAACAATTTTGGCCTTTTGTAAGATATCTCTTGTCATTGTTGCTGCCTTTCGACCATACGGCTGATCCTCAAATATGCCGTGTTCTTTATGGATGATCTCAGGTGCATCTATACCTAAAACTCGTATTGTAAGATCTTTGTAAAAAAAAGTATCCCCATCATCAGGGCGAATGGCTGACGTATCTATCCTAATTAGGGAAACACTGTCTTTGTTTTTCCTTTCATCCCCTCTGGAATCGCAGTGTATTGAAACAAGTGAAAGAAAAAATAAGACAAGATGTATTACATGCCTTTGGTAATAAATCAATTTTCCTGCCTCTCACCCGAATAAGTCATAATGAAACAGATTGTATTTTTAACCTGGAAACTCTGGCCCAGGGTTTCCAGTTCCTATTATTCAGTATCGTACGCATTTTAATTAAAATCAAATAAAAATAAGTGGCTAAAGTGGCTAAAGTGAGTTAAAATTATATATAGGAATACATATTCAGATCATAAAACCTGTTTTTTATAGTTAAGCCACATTACCTGTTATGGCATTTTAACCCTGGGCCAGACCCCTGGCCCAGACCTGACTTATAGTCTTGATAGGCTGATTCGAGCACCTAGCGCCTTATAAACAGTCTGATTTAAGCACATCGCACCAGGGCAGGCTGGCCTATAATCTTAATAGGCTGATTCGAGCACCTAGCGCCTTATAGGCTTAACAGTCTTTATTTAAGTTTGTCGCGCCAGGGCAGGCTTTAGGCACTTTTGATATTGACATTTCCCAATCAATTTTTCAAAGTATTCAGGAACCTTATCTTTAATTATTATCTTTTAGGATGGAGGAAAAGTTTAGAATGACCGATTATTCAACCCCATCGGACGCAAAAGTTGAGACGCCTGAAGGAATTACATTAATTACCTTTCCTGCACGTAATCATTCACCATTGATTGAATGGGAATACCCGGAATTTCAATCCCTTTGCCCAGTTTCGGAAAGACATGACCAAGGTGTTATCACCATACAATACAAACCAAAAGAGAAAATCCTTGAAAGCAAATCCATCAGGGATTATCTAATGATGTGGAGAAACAAAAGAAACTGGCAGGAATATATTACTGAAGAAATTGCTAATCTCTTATTTAGCGCATGTGAGCCTGATTGGCTTATAGTGACAATCAATTGGTCTTCAAGGGGAGGGATAATAGCCAAAACCACATCAAAAAGGGGAGATGCACCTTCTTGACTTTACTGTAAACCCTGCTTATATTTCAAAAATAACCCTATTTAGAAAGGTATGGCAATAATATAAAATGTCCAATAAAGATTACTATAAAATACTTGGAGTTGATAAGTCCGCCAGTCCTGAGAACATTAAAAAGGCCTACAGGAAACTGGCTATGAAATACCACCCTGACAGGAACAAGAGCAATAAGGAAGCCGAAGAGAAATTTAAAGAAATAAGTGAAGCCTATGCGGTCTTAAGTGATACGGAAAAAAAGAAACAGTATGATATGTTTGGTGCTGAGGGTTTTCAGCAAAGATACAGTCAAGATGATATCTTCAGTAGCTATGATTTTAGCAATATATTTAAAGAATTTGGCTTTGGAAATGCCGGCGGCTGGAAAAAGGGTGGAGGTTCAGGTATTTTCAACCATATCTTCTCTGGAGCAAGCAGAAGACCTGGATCCGGGGCACAATCAGATCCCTATAGTTCCGTTTTTACTAACTTTGGGGGCCGCACTGGCCATCTCAAAGGTCAGAATGTAATCTACGAACTCCCCGTACACCTGCAAGATATTGTCAAGACTGAACAAAAGACTATCTCGTATAATTTAGGCGGAATTAACCAACAAATAAAGGTTACAATACCCGCCGGGATAGCAGATGGTAAAAAATTACGTCTTGCTGGCAAGGGCCAACCAGGGCCAGAAGGAGGACCTCCAGGAGATTTTTACATTAAGATAAAGATTTTAGATCATCCCGTCTTTCAGAGAGAAGGCAATGATCTCTCTATGAATAGAGAAATAAAATTCTCGGAAGCTGCATTGGGAACAAAGATAGAGGTGCCAACCATTGACGGTAAGAGACTTAGTCTTAAGATACCAGCAGGGACTCAAAACGGCTCAAAGATGAGATTAAGAGGGCATGGCATGCCCAGGATGAATGGGGGTGGCAGAGGGGATGAATATGTAAAAATACATGTCGCAGTCCCAAAAAAATTAAACAAAAACCAGAAAGCACTCTTAGAAGAACTTAAAGGTTTAGATCTGTAATGGAAAGGAGATGCCAAAGGTAGAATTCTAAGTATCAATATTCCTTTGGTAACTCATTGAGCTGGGCTAAGGAAAATACAGGGCCATCCTTGCAAACATATTTATCACCAATATTACACCTACCACAAATCCCTATTCCACATTTCATTCTCATCTCTAAAGACATGATTATCAGTAAATTTTATCATAATAGGAGGACCGCAGACTAAGGCATATGAATCTTCACTCGTTGTGATCTTTTGTTCCGTAATAGTAGGAACAAAACCTACATTATACTGCCAGTTTGGATCATCGGTGGCATCAACAGTGATATGGACGTTTATGTCATCTCTTTTTTCCCATTCAGCAAGTTCCTCCCTGTAGAGAAGCAGACCCGGAGATCGAGCTCCATATACAACCGTAATATCCTTAAATCTATTTCTATTTTCTGGATGTAGCATGTAGACAATACTCGATCTCAGGGTAGTAAATGCAAACCCTCCACCAATTACTACCACATTTTTCCCCTCCATCTTCTCCCAGGGATACCAGTTACCTAATGGACCTCTCACCCCAATTATATCTCCTTCTTTCATGTTGTGAATGTATCTGGTTACCACTCCGGTCTTATTAACTGTGAACATGAGAAATCCCTTCTCTGTTGGAGATGAAGCTATGCCAATTGGTATTTCACCATGTCCTGCTATAGAGATCTCACAGAATTGTCCTGGGGTATACGTAAATCGTTCCTCATCTTCTTTATTAAGGAAAACTAACTTCAAGGTTTTTAAATTTTTATCCTCGGTTTCTACAGTGATCTGTTCAATCCTTACAGGAAGAGGGAGATATGCGTTATCAGTCAACTGAACCTCCTTATTATTGGAAACTTGATACTTGAAACTTGAAACTTGATATTATTTATGCCCAGGAAGAGTTAACAAAGAATATTGATAATTTGATGTTACCTTTACACATTACTTATCATTATTTAGATAGGAAACTAATAAAGATCTGATTAGTATTAGTTATTCATTCCAAGTTTCCAGCCCGCCCTAGCGCGACTTCCTTGGCAAATAGTGCAATTTCTATATTATTTATAAGTCCTGGCAATACAGCCTAAGCATTGTATGCCAGGTCTGGGCCAGGGTTTCTAGTTTCAAGTATTATTCATAAGTTTGAAGACATCTCGTATGTCAATATTTACGGGACAATATTTCACACATCTTCCACAACCAACACAGGCAACCCCATTATTATATTTGTCTACATAGTATTTTAATTTATGCATAAATCGCTGTCTGACCCTCTGCACCTTTTCAGATCGTGGATTATGCCCTGAGGCATGGAGGGTAAATAGTGGAAACATGCAGCTATCCCAGTTTCTTATCCTGTCCCCTCGTTTTTTTGTGATCTCATCTTGTATATCAAAACACCAGCAGGTTGGGCATAAAAAGGTGCAAGTGCCACAATTTATGCAGGCGAAGGCAACATCATCCCAAAATGGGGCATTAAAAAGATCATTAACTTTCTTTTCTCTTAACTTATCTGTAGGTACATTAATGCTTATTTTCTTCTCAGCTTCTTCTTTGAGAGCGTGAGCCTTTTTCTGTATATCGCTGTCCACATCCTTATTTACTCCCGCCTTCTCGAGGAGTTTTTCACCTTTATCCGTTAGTGCCCTTGCCAGAAAACTTTCTTCACAATCAAAAAGGAGGATATCCAGGCCCTCTTCATTGAAAGGTCCACAACCAACAGATGTACAAAAGCAGGTATTGGAAGGTTCATTACATCCAAGTCCTATGAATGTCATTGACTCCATGCGTTTAACCCACCATGGATCTTTAAATTCTGGATTTTCAAAGTTCACATTCACTAATCGTAAGGCCTTTGCATCACATGGCCTAATGCCAAATATTACAGCAGGAGGGTAATCTTTCGATGATTCTTTTACTATATTGCCATCTTCGCTTTTCTCATCGAGACTAAATTCAAACATCCTCTCTGATTGAGGTAAGAGTAATGATTTTGGCGAGAGGCGTGTGTTTGTTACATTGAAATCTATATTTTCCTCATCTTTTAAGGGCTTAAAGTTATGGAAACCATTTTCTTTAACAGGCCCAAAGACCTCATAAGTCTCTTTCAAGGCCTTTAAAATATCAAGCAAATCTTCTTTTTGAATTATTTTATCACTCATTCTTCACCTTATTCGATAAATTTATCATAATCGTCAGGTCTGTAGGTATCAAGAGGTGGCCTCTCTTCTATGCTTAATCCAGCTTCACAGTTATAGAGACCAAGAACATCCTTATTTAACTTTCTGGTAAAATTCCTCACATTTATATCCATTGGGCAGGCCTGTTGGCATGCACCGCAGTCCGTGCAGCGACCTGCACAGTGGTATGCTCTCAGCATATGAAAGGTCATGGTGTCAGTAGGATCATTGCTTTTTCCTACCCATTGTGGATCTGATTCATCCACAAAACAGGTAGGACAGTAACACA
>JAFDDS010000063.1 GCA_019310745.1 Deltaproteobacteria bacterium
TGGCTTAAGGGATGACCAGTAGGTTTTTAAGATGGCATAAGCGCATTAGAAAATTACCCCGGCTTTTTATCGGGGTATTCTGGTTAAAAGAGAGGATTAATCTCAATCGAAAGTGGTGATGCCACAGCGCCTGGCTGCGGTTACTATATGGGTCAAAATCGCCTCTCGTGCCTTATCGGAGTCCCGCGCTGAAATGGCTTCAAAAATGATCATGTGCTCCTGCTGAACATCTGGCGGGAGACCTTGGTAGTTTGAGTGGTCACGATCACTTTGCACAAGATCCCAGATTTTCCCTCTAAAAAAGTGCATGAAGTCTTTGAGGAAAGGGTTGCCACTCGCCTCCACAATTTCCATATGAAAATCAACGTTTGCCTCTGTACCGTCGAGATGATCATTCACTGCCTGATCCATTATTTTGAGATACATCCTTAAGTTGTCCAGATTCTCTTGGTTTCTGTGTTTTGCTGCGAGTGCTGCAGCCGCACTTTCCAAAATAGTACGGAACTCATAGAGATAGCCGATTTCAGTTAAATTTGCTCCTTCCAATCTGTCCATGCGAAAAGCACGCTGGTTGCCAGGCTGGGCTACTATGGATTTGCTCCCTTGTCTGGACTCCAGAAGCCCCTCATACTTGAGGCGGGCCAGAGCTTCTCTGATCACGGTACGGCTCACCTCGAACTTCTCAGAAAGCTCGGCCTCAGAAGGAAGAGCCTCTCCTGGCTGCATAGAGCCCCTTTCAAGCTCAGCGGAAAGAAACTCTGCCACCTGTTCGGATAGATTCGGTACTCGTTTTAGACGTGGCTTTTTTAAAAATTCCATATTGAGTGATAATGAATGAGACGTAAGTAATATTACTCAATGCTATGTAAACAAATAATTAGCGTTTGTCAATAAATTGTAAATTTTTTACTTGACATACAATATTATAACATGTCATGTGAGAATTATACAACTAAATATCTATTTTTGTAATTTGAAGAAAAATAGGTGACGTTCCGTGGCCATACGTTCCTCAATTATAATTTCGGTCACGAATTTATTGAGACTTCGGTGGTGCTGGTACCGTATTAATTAATAATGCGAGAACGGTAATTGTTTGTTGGCACTACAACTCGGTCATTAGTAATGCTACATTTTTTCAGTGTACACTTTCCTCATAGCTATACCTTAATTCTATAACCTTGTCAGGAGGTACTATATGAGAGCTCTTGAAGGATTAAAGGTTGTTGATTTTACTCGCTTTGTTGCTGGCCCTTTTTGTGCCATGCAGCTGGCGGATCACGGGGCCGATGTTATAAAACTAGAATCTCCCGTGGACAAGGGGGACGAATTACGGGGATGGGGACCGCCATTCATTGATGGGCAAAGCTACTATTTTATCACACTAAACAAGAACAAAAGAAGTGTTGCTGTGGACCTGAGAAGCCCTGAAGGCATAGGGATCGCCAGGGCGTTGATAAAAGAAGCAGATGTTCTGGTTGAGAATTTCCGTCCCGGGGTTATGGCAAAGATGGGTTTCTCCTGGGAAGAAGTCCATGACCTCAACCCAAGGCTTGTGTATTGTTCTGTCACAGCCTATGGACAGACAGGGCCGTTTAAGACAAAATCAGGCTTTGATGTTGTGGTTCAGGGCGACACAGGATTCATGGACATAACTGGATTTGAGGTACCAACGCGTGTCGGAGTTGGTCTCACTGATTTCATTGGGGCATTTTATGGCCTCATAGGGATATTTGCTGCCCTCCATGTCCGGGAAAAGACAGGTGAAGGTCAACATGTAGACAGCGCCATGATGGACGGGATGATGGCACTTCTCACCTATCAGGCAGGAACCTATTTCGCTACAGGGAAGGCCCCAGTTCGTTTGGGGAATAGACATCCACTTCAAACTCCTTATGAGACCTTCGCTGCCAAAGATGGGTACGTCATTATTGGGGCTGGCAGTCAAAAAATGTGGGAAAGCTTGTGCAACGATGTGATAGGCCTGCCTGATTTAATACCGGACCCGCGTTTCTTAACACTGCAAGACCGCAATAAGAATGAACCAATACTTAAGGAAATTATTGAGGAGATTACGCGTACAAAAACAGTCGAGGAATGGATAGAGTTGTTAACAAAGGGAAATGTCCCGTGCGGTAAAGTTCGTTCTGTTAAGGAGGCACTTGAGCTGGAGCAAACAAAGGCTCGGGAGATGGTAGTGGCAATGGAAGATGAGATGCGAGGAAGGATAAAGATGTTGGGAATTCCAACCAAGCTTTCAGCCACTCCGGGGGAAATCCGGCGAATGCCACCTGTTCTGGGCGAACACACCGAAGAGGTCTTAAATGAACTAGGAAAAAAAAAAAAAGAGATACGCGATCTTGAGGAGTGTGGAATTGTGAAGCAATATTCTTTGAAAGGGGGTGATAGATCAAAACAAGCATAATGAAGGCGTGAAACAGTAAAAAAGAAAGGAGAAATAATTATGAAGAAACATTGGATAATAGTGGTGTTATCATTCCTGCTTGTCATTTTCGTTGCAGGAGATGTTCTCGCTGCCGGAGCGACAAGAATTAAATGGGGTGCAGTATCACCTCGTATCGGCTCTTTCGCTTATCTGGCAACGATGTGCCGGAATGTGAACAAGGAACTAAAGGGTCAGGTTGTCCTCTCACCAATGGAGACCGGAGGATTCCTGGACAACATCCTCAGGCTCCGTAAGAGATTAGTCCACTGCGGACTTACCCATAATCTGGCCGCGTATGCGTGTTATAAGGGTATTGCGGATTTCAAAGACAAACAGGACGATCAGCTACGAGGGCTGTGGGGGGGATACGTTGCCCCGGTGCTTGAAGTAGCAATAAAGGGACGAGGTATCAATAGCATTTATGATTTACATGGTAAACCGTACGTCTTCAGTCCAGGATCGACTGGAGGTCGATTAGCCAAAATGTTTCTTGAATCTTTGGGAATCTTTCCTGATTACAAATTGATGGGAATCTCATCAGGGATCGATGCAATGAAGGGCGGATCAGTAGACGCATTTTATCGGATTGGTCCGTTAGATTCCTCCATCCTCGAAATCCAATCGACCATGGATGTAGTGCTTCTGCCAGTTACGCAGGCTGATTTAGACAAATTTGAGAAGGCCTGGCCAAAACATGCCCTGAAATTCACACTCGCTGCCAATACATACAGGGGTCAGTCTGACCCGGTGCTCTGTTTGGCCTACGCCTGCGGAGACTACTCTCATACTGGTGTGAAAGAAGATGTTATCTACAAGATTGTGAAGGCTACCTACAAGAACCGCAAGAAGATCGCCAGTGCCGTACCAATAACCAGAGATGGGAATTGGGCAGATATGTGGAACCAGACAGTTAAGTTTATGGAAGTTCCTCTCCATAAAGGAGCTATTAAGGCATACAGAGAAATGGGTTTCACAATTCCCGATAAACTGATCCCGCCTGAGGCGAGATAGATGGGGAGGTGAATGTTATGAGAAAGGAAAACAAATTTTTTCGTTTTGTCATACTATGCGCAGGTATAGTAGCACTGTCGGCTTTTGTCTCCTGTGCAACCACTGGATATGGCACAGGCTCAAAAGCTGCCATTTCCGTGGTTGGTGATGGAATACCTGGAAAGGCAATGAAAATCAACGGTGCTGGTTTTTTACCGGGAGAGGTGATAGAACTTGTTCTCGAGATGGAAGATGTTCCCATAATTGTCGGGAAAAAAGGAAAGGCCATTAAAGTGAAAGAAGACGGCACGTTCACAGCTGCAACCAATTATCCGCACAAGTTCGTTGCTATTCCCGGCTCTTGGGATTTGATTGCCAATGGGAGTAAAGGTACCAGTGCACGCTGTAAGGTGGAGATAAAAAAACCTTAGGTTTCTTTCTTCTGTTAAATGATACCTTAACTGGCTGTTAAAAGAGCCATCTGGTGTAATTGTATGCTGTGATGGCTCTTCTTTCTTCATTTTTTATCATAGTGCGTATAAAGAGGTGATACATACAAGGGGCCCTGCAACCAGTTTTTAAGGCCGCCCCGAGAAAAAATTCGCCCTGAGGAGACAGGAATGAGAAATTTAACTGGCCTCTGGAAATGGATAGTAGTGGGTATTACTGCGTGTGCCATTGGTTTTATTCTTTTTACCTCTCTGACACGTCCCTACCATCCAGCACTGCAAGGAGCAATCATATTATCGTATGGGATGCTGGTAGTATTTCTGAATTTCCCTGTAAGCAGAAGTGCTCTCGCGAAACAGCACTCATACCTAAAGAGACTCCTGTTTTTTGGTACCAACGAGTCCCCTTCTGTCATCGACATTCTCTTCACCGTTTTTGGAAGTATTCCTGGTATATTTATAATCTTCTATTGGGAACCGATTGTCAGCAATCCCCTCACCTATGAAACCTATCACCTTGTCTTGGGGGCATTGTTATTTTTTATGCTTATCGAAGCAACCCGAAGGACCTTAGGCTATATAGTCCCCATCGTAGTGACATTTTTTATTCTCTATACGCTGCTCGGTCACCTTCTCCCAGCGAGCATAGGACACGCGGGATATGGTCTTGAGGAGCTCCTCTATATCTTTTATCTTACAACTGAGGGTGTGTGGGGCTTGTTGACGGATCTTACGAGTCGACTTATTGCAATCTTTATTCTGCTTGGACCAATTCTTTTTGCATGCGGTGTGGGTAGCACCTTTATCAAATGGTCCCGTTTCACAGGTGGGAGGATCCGTGGGGGGGCAGGTCAGATTGCCCTTTTGTCAAGTGCAGGCTTGGGAATGCTTTCCGGTTCCTCGGTCGCGAATGTCGCCACAACAGGAACATTTACCATTCCTACCATGAAAAAACTTGGCTACCATTCAGAAATTGCGGGTGCAACAGAGGCTTCAGCATCTTCTGGTGGTCAGATTATGCCACCTATAATGGGTGCAGGCGCCTTTGTTATGGCAGAGTTGCTGGGAATTAAATATACCTCGATCATGCTTGCTGCCATCATTCCTGCCCTCTGCTACTTTGTTGGGATAGGTAGTGGTGTCTATGCGCTGGCTGGAAAATACGGATTGAGCAAGCTCCCAAGCCAGTTGATTCCCAAATGGAAAGAGCTTTTCAATCCGAGAGAGCTTATAAACACAGTCATTCCCATTGGAATCCTCATCTATCTTTTGGTCCGCTATTTGCCCCCCCAGATGTGTGCAGGTTGGGCACTTGTTTCTTCTTTATTCATCTTTCTTTTTCTGGGAGGGTCATTAAAACCATCCGAGGTTCTCAAAAGAATCAAGATAAGCCTCCAGGCCCTTTTTAACGCCGCGAACAGGGCCCTGGTGATGCTGATTGTCATGATGAGTTGTGTGCAGGTTATTGTGAGCCTCATTAATGCAACTGGACTCGGTGTAAAGATATCGGAATTCATTGTGAATCTCGCTGGTAACAATTCTTTTCTCGCATTGATAGCGGTCATGATAGTTGCCATTATCCTCGGAATGGGGATGTCCACCACAGCAGCATACGTTATTGCCGCCTCTGCATTGGGGCCAGCTTTGATCAGCC
>JAFDDS010000064.1 GCA_019310745.1 Deltaproteobacteria bacterium
ATATTCGCCGGTTCAGCCTGATTAAGGCTGAACCTTTTTTATGGCCTTTTTCGTCGAAATTATAACCTAATAGTAGAGAAATTTCCTTCTTTAGACAGGATAGATAATTCTGTCCTGGCCTCCGGCTCGTAGAGCCTACGGCTCAGAGAGTGCGATCTGTATAGAACTGTGTTATGTTGCGGGGATATTTCGGAAGGAGAAACTAAAAAGATTATACCTTTTAAATCAGCCTATTCTGGTGTAACGTAATGAAATTAGTATATATAAGGTATTGGTTTTTTAAGAATTCAATATCAAACAGCCAATTTTCAACGCCAAGCCTGGGACAGGGGTCTGGGCTGGACATAAATAAAAGTCTCGATTTTTAACTGAGAATGACAATATCATTTGTAAACTGATCTGAATCTAACCTGAGATCTACACGAACCAGTTCTTTACCATCCCACTTCTTAGAGTTGTCTTCGTGCGGGAGTTTTTCGATGAGATAGGTGATTCCCCACTTATTTAAAAAGTACTCTGTATCCTTAGCTATCTGTTCCATCCTGAGACGGTATTTTCTGTGGTAGGAATCTTTTCTGTCCACCTTGGAGTAATCATGATTGTGGATAGCTTCAGAGTCCGGGCAATAATAAATTGTATACCCAGCTTTCCTTATGTTAAGGGATAGATCCTTATCCTCATTTGCAATGAATATCCCTTTGCCATCTACCATATCATCAAATCCTCCAAACCCGAACAGCACGTTTCGTTTTGCTAACAGGACCGTCGTAGTATACCACGGCACCTCTCCCTCTCTCATGACAAGAGGATCATATCTGTGGAGATTTGCCATCTGACCAGATTTGGTGAGCCCGATCCCATATACTTTTCCCTCTTTTTCTAGCGTTATCGTGTGACATCCACAGTAGTAGACATTATCCATTTCTGGTTTCAGAAGCTTTGCCCCAACCATTCCGATTCTTTCGTCCTTTTCTGCGGCCTCCTTTAAATGTTTCAGCCACCCTGGTAGTACGAGCACATCATTGTCCATCAGGACGAGGTGTGTGCCCCTTGAAAAGTAAATGCCCTGATTTCGCTGACCTGTTGTACCAGTGCTCTGCTTGTTGTATATGACGTGGACATTCTTGTGCGTATCTTCCAGGGCCATGATTATCTTTCGTGTTTCTTTGCTTGAACCAACATCGCTTAGAATTATCTCACATGGCTCTGGCGTGTTTTGAAAGATTGATTCTACGCACTCTTTGGTAGTGTTTCCTCTTTCTGCGGAAATGATGACGACCGATGTCAGGTCACAGAAAGGGGAGTTGTGTTCTTTACCGTATTGATCTAAAGCTGCTGATCGGTCAAGGTTTAAGGATTTGCCGTATCGATCAAGAAGTTTATGTCTATTGGCTATGTCATTAAGCATCAGCAGTTTCTCCCTATAGGTTTATATAATATAAAAATCTTACCATTTACCCTGTCAGAAAACAAGTCTCGTCTTTGAAGGGGCGGTGAAAGGATGAGGAAAATTTAGGTATAGTTTGATGAATTATTTAGATGTAGTAATAGGATTTGTGTCAAATAGTAATAGCGTACCTTATTGAGAGATGCACTGGATCAAAAATTGGCTGACGTTTTAGTAAGAACGATATAAAGAAAAGTGGAAATATTACTTAATCTATGTTCAGAATTTCCAATAAAAAAAGGGCCTTGAGCTTAATGCATATATGCTATATATTAAAAAAATAGAACTTAGCCGCCTTCGGCGCAACTTTTTTGACAGGATTACCACGATTAACAAGATTTTCTTATTTTCTTTATATCCTGAACATCCTGTGTATCCTGTCTAAAAAATGGGATTTCCTGCTATGAACATAGGGGCTTCGATTATCAGCTATAAACTCTTAAAGGGGGTTTATACGGTAAACGGTTCATATTGGATTTTTGTGTTAAGATTTTATTTTATTAGTTTAGTCGGAGATTTTGAAAATTGATCTTTAAAAAGGTTAAAACGGCACGTGTATACCGACTTTTATCACTTAAAAGAAAAACCCTTTGAACTGACTCCATCATCCCGGTTTCTCTACCTGGGCGAGAGTCATAAAAAGGCGCTTGATCACTTAACTTACGGAGTTAGCGAGAGAAAAGGGCTTATCCTTTTAACAGGAGAGATCGGTACTGGCAAAACGACAATGGTTCATGCACTTCTCAACAATATTGATAAAAATACCCAGTATATCCATCTTTCCAATCCTCTTCTATCAATGGGGGAGTTTATGGATTATCTGGCCTTTTCGGCATTTAAAAAGAAGGTTCATTTCAAATCGAAGACAGACTTTCTTTTCGAGTTTGAGGAGTTTTTACGGCAATGCATGCAGCAACAAAAAAATTTCATTTTGATCATTGATGAGGCACAGAATCTCTCTTTCAAGTTGCTTGAAGAGGTCAGACTTCTCTCCAATATGGATTTCGCTGATGAGAAATTGATCAATATCTTTTTAGTTGGTCAGCCCGAGCTTAATGAAAAATTGAGTGATCCAAGATGCAAGCCACTTCTCCAGCGTATCAGCAGTCGTTATCATATTCCTCCATTGGATTTGAATGGCACCATTGATTATATGGCTACTAGGTTACAAATAGCTGGGAGGGAAAATGGAATTGATATTTTTTCGAAAAGCGCTATCAAGGCCATTCATAACTATTCTAAAGGATATCCACGGGTGATTAATGTCCTGGCAGATAATTCCCTTCTTCTGGGTTATTCAAAAGGAAAAAAGAAAATAATAACCACCATGATAAAGCAATGTTATGAGGATATGAGCTTGGAGGGTTTCCGAAAGAGGTCAGAGCCATCTGATAGTAAAAAAATCCCGCAAGTGTATATTAGCCGTTACTGGAAATGGGCTGCGGCCCTATTTTGTATAATGGTTATTGTGGCTGCGGGCATGAGTCAGATGGGGCAAGGTATTTTAGGGAGGCTGTCTGGATTACTACCAGTTATCCGTCAGGTCCCTGTTGATAGAGCCCCGATCGAGCAGGTGCAAGAAAAAAAAGGGATAAATCGAAAGATAATGGATCTATCCAGCAAGAATCGAGTAAAACAACAGCTCCCTTCGGATGTTCACACAGAAGAAAAAGAAATTAAACCGGTCAATCTCATGCAATCGGAAGGCTCAAAAAAGAAGCGGGCTATTATCCGGGAGAGGGATGAAGATATTTTTAAATCTGTCATTGCTCAACCAGGAGATACGGTGATCCAGTTGGCAGCAAGTGTGTATAGTCGGGATGATGAAGAGGTACTAAACCTGATACAGAAATATAATCCTGAAATCAAAGATATAAACTGGATTGATGTGGGTCAGGAGATTATTTTTCCACCACTGTCTTTGTTAGATCAAGGCCTGACTTTTACTGTTCATATTGCATCTTTTGGACCTTTTAAATATGCTCGAGATCTGTTCCAAGAGTTGCTGAAAGAGGGCCATGAGGTCTATATCATACCAGTATATAACACTCAGAAAGGAAAGTTTTTTAGGGTCACCCTGGGAAATTTTAAAAATCGTGAGGAAGCTGAAATTTTTGCGGTTACGATCCTGAAAAAGGGTATTTCTGATTATGCAGAGGCTATACGGGTGGAGATGAAATAACCAAACATGAGAAGATATAAAATGCCAACTCCTGACCTATTTTATGGTTCATGCACATGTTGAAATAATGTAAAAAATACAATTAACATACAAATTATTACTTTATCCTTTTTTTATTCGTGATGATGGTCATTTCAGCTTTTTTGAAATTTTCTTATACTTTTATATAAAAGTTTTGTACAATGACAACATATTTTCAATTACCATGAAAGATTTTTTCCATATTCTGGGAGGTAGCAATGAAATGCCCAAAATGTAGGTACATCAGCTTTGATTACAATGAGGTGTGCCCAAAATGTAACAAGGATCTTGCCTCTGAACGGAAGAAAATAAATCTTCCTGACTACAAACCCAATCCACCATTTTTCCTGGGTAGCCTGACAGGTGATCTCGGTGACAGCGGATTTGGGATTAAGGTTGGGGCTATAACCGGTAAGGAAGACGTTGAGATGAAAGATCTGGAAATGCATCTTGACATTGAGACATCACAGGAAGGAACAGAGAAGCCTCAACCAAGGGAAGCTCCTGAGCTTGATTCCCAAGAAAGCGTAACAGACATTGGCCTTGAAGAGCCGTCGGGATTGCAATTTGAACTGGAAGATAAAGAAACGTTAATGAAGCAGGAAGAGGAACCTGATGAAGGAGATATTTCACTGGATTTGGGTGATCTATCATTAGATGAGGAAACCTCTCCAGCTAAAGCTGCACAGAAGGAGACTCCGTATAGCACATCTGAATTGGTTACCTCAGAGATTGATAAGAAAAAGTTAGGTGTTACTAAAAACCCGGAGGATTCTGAGTTAGAGTTGGATCTGGAAGAATTTGAAGATGAATCTTCATAAGAGGGTTTAGCCTGAATTGGGTCGCAATATTTTTAACTTATCGGCAAGCTGGGTGTTTTCTATGGCAATGGCTAAGGAGCCACTCAAAGTGTTGAATAACAAAAGGTCTTCCTTTCGGAATCCATATGGCACCCGAAACGAATCCACGTAGATAGCGCCACTAATTTTTGAATTACTTATAATTGGAACACAGAGGACGGATCTAATTTTTGCGGTACCCATATCTTCTAAAAGAACGCTTGGCGGTTCATACGCTGTATCTGACATTCTGATTGCTTTTCCATCCTTACATACCTTGTCTACTACAGGTTGGCTGTAATAGGTGGCCTTAGTGACTTGATCTTGCCTTGACCTGCCATTCACCTGAGTTATTTCCCCTTTTTCATCATCGTAAAGCAGAATAGCTGCTCTGTCAATTCTTGGGAGAGTCTCAAAGAGATACTCCAGAATCTTTTCAAAAATCTCATTGATCTTTAAGGACTGCCTTAAAAGTTCTGAGGTCTTGTATATCAAGGCTAAGTTTTTGGGTGACCGTGAGCGCCTATCTTTCTCTGAGTTGTCCTTTTCATTGTGGTTTCCATTGGCCGAAGTGGGCAAAAGATCCTTTTTTTCCAAGGCGCTGTGTGAGAAAATTTCACCGAGACGTATCACAGTATTTCCTATAGAAATACTATCCCCTTCGTCTACCTCAAAGCCTTCACCTGGTTCGATTGGCTCACCATTAATCATGGTACCGTTAGTGCTTTTTAAGTCCTCGACGAGGAATTTTTTTCCTATTTTGAATATCTTTATCTGCTTTCTGGAAATTGTTGAATCCTTAATTTGAATGTCATTTCTTGAGGATCTGCCAATAAATACAGTCTCGCCCTCAAGATCAAAGATTTTGCCTTTTAGCGGCCCTTTTATAATGTGAAGTTTTGCCATAACATGCTTTCCCTGCTACACATAATGGGTTTAACAATTTATTATTATGTGAAGTTAGTATAAGAGAAAGGTAATTGGGTGTCAATGGAAAAGGCACTATAGAGCTGTTGGATATGATGATGCCATTTGAAGCTTTTCAGTTGGAAGACTGTCCTTGATTTCTGGTCGTAGTTCAATGCTTCCATATCTTTTACTAAATAATGTAGATGCTTTCATAGATGTTTGTAATGATATCTTCAAAATGTTTCTGGCAATAGCGTACCGCTTCAGGCAGATAGTTCATGATGTCTCCGGCTATTATTCCATCTTCTCCTATATCTCTCATTGCAAGGTCACCAGCCAGACCATGAATAAATACACCCATTCTAGTGCTTTCCTGAATTGAGAACCCTATGCCAAACATAGCTGCAATAGTGCCGACTAAGACATCTCCGCTACCAGCAGTGGCCATACCAGGGTTTCCACTCATGTTAATAAAGATATGCTCATCAGGATAGCAGATTAATGTATGGGCACC
>JAFDDS010000065.1 GCA_019310745.1 Deltaproteobacteria bacterium
ACCGGGTAAGACCAATTATTTTTGATAGCATCTTCGATCTTCATCTGATAAAGCTGAATACCTTTACCTATACCTGAAGACATTCCAAATATCCCACCTTTTCCTCCTTGAGAGAAAGTTTTGATACCTTCTTCAGGTCTACCCAAGATCTTTTCGGATTGGCTTGTCTTATCATTTTTTACCTTTCTTTCGATTTGCGATAGGGCCTTTTCGAGGTCATCCGTCTTCTCCTCTTTTACCTTTTTTTCTATCTTCAATATAGCCCGATCAACAAGTTCCGAAGCAGAAAAATCCTTCTTTTTTTCTCTGGCTACAGGCTTTGAGGAAACCCTTTTTGATAAAACAGACAAGTCTTTACTATATGAGGTTTTTCCTTTCTCTTGGCTATGTTTGTTGAACCTTTTCCCTTGACACCGCTTTCAACTCCTGATGGAGGCCCAACTAACTCAACATGATATACCCTCTCCTCCATAGATGGAAAGTGAATGTTTGTTTGTGGAGCAAATAGAAACGTAGAGAATATCACTAGATGAAAACAGAAGGATAGGGTCATCATCCTGACCCATCTCTCTTCCTTAAAACTTGAATTAACCATAGACCACGTGGCTGTCATTTATGCAAAGGTTCGGTTATCATTCCCACTTTACTAATTCCAGCCTCTTTAACCTGAGACATGACCTTCATTACAAAACCATAAGGCACATCTTTATCAGCCTGCAAGAGAATCTCTTGTCCGGCTCTATTAGCGACTATTTTTTTTAACTTTCCCTTGAGAGCATTAAACTTAACATTATAGTTTTCAATATAAATGAGCCTTTTTTTAGTGATAGATAATATTAAAGGATCTTCTTTGCTCTTTATGCTTTTACTTTCTGTTATGGGAAGATTTACCTTGACCCCATGAATCATCATAGGCGTTGTCACCATAAATATAATGAGCAGCACCAACATAACATCAACCAGGGGTGTTACATTGATATCTGATATTAGATCTGACCTGCCTTCTCCCACATCCATTACTGTTCGCCTCTTGATTTTTCAGTTACGACTCTTCTTGTTAAGCCTTTATCCAATGAACCTACAAAGTCAGAAATAAAATTCCCCATCTCCGTTTGAGTTGTTCTCATCCTATTGTTAAAATAATTGAAGGCCACAACAGCAGGTATAGCAGCTGCCAACCCTGCTGCCGTGGCAATGAGGGCCTCGGCTATACCAGGGGCCACAACCGCCAAACTAGCAGAACCTTTCATGCCTATAGATCTGAATGAAGTCATTATGCCCCACACAGTTCCAAACAGCCCGATAAAAGGGGAGGCATTTCCAGTAGTTGCCAGGAAGGTGAGCCCTTTTTCTAAGCGAGAGCTTTGAGCAAACAAGACCTTCTTAGCAGCCCTGTGCACATGATCTACAATCTGTTGCTGCGATTGCAAGCCTTTATCTTCATCAGGATTACCTTGTAACATCTTAGACCGGTTAAACTCCGCATAACCAGTCCTGAATATCTTGGCTAAAGGACTAAAATTAAATATCTTGCTCTGCAAATATACTTTGCTTATCTCTCGGCTGGAGGAGAAAAGTTCTAAAAATCTTTCATTTTCATCTTTGAATTTCTTAAATAATCTTAATTTCATGAAGATTATTGTCCACGAAGTGAGAGAGAAAAAGAAAAGGAGTAAAAGAACAAATTTTACCATTGGACCGGCATGAAATACCATCTGGACAATATCGTTTGCAAAATGTTGTGACATTATAATGAGCCCTGATTAATGTTAATTGACTCATATTACAATACTTAAATTAAACCGCTAAAGTCAACTTAAATGCCAATGCCTAAAATGCCACAATAGCAACAATTTTAACTTTTACTAAGTTTAACTCTTGTGATAATAATAAACGTTAATTTAAAAACTTCCTAAATATCTTACATATAGATCCATTAGTACTGTTTATTACGAGATAAGAGATGCATACAAGAGAAATATCACCTTCTTTTCATGAAAGAAGCATAATGGGATGTCTTGCATGTGGAACGAATGATATTAAACCAGGCAGGCGGTATTGTTCAAAGCAATGCAGACAGAAACTAATATGGTCACTTTCTCTGTCTAAGGGATTACTGCAAACTCTTAATACACGATATGCAGTCTTTTCGTTTACCGAAAATTTCGTTGCCCTTGATGTGATGCCTACCTGGTCAAATAGAATATCAAGATTTATCTACCGGAGAAAACCAGGTTACGCTCCTGCTCACACACTTAAAGAACTCACACTTGAAGCTGGCAAGGAGTGGTATAACAAAAGAAGCAGACGAATTTCTCGTAGTTTTGCATCTCAATCGATTCTTGAAGAAAATGTTGAACACAGTATCAACCCTGAATCAATCAAACCAAATGCACACAGGATCCCAAAACTATCCGCTGATCAAAAAAGGGGGCTTAAGCATCTTAATATACATATGAAAACATTAGTGCTTGGAGATTATGTCAGGGAAATAAAAAAAGCCTACAGAGGAATGGCAAAGGTTTATCATCCTGATAAAGGCGGCGATGATAATAGGTTTAAGGAAATAAACAGGGCCCATGAGCTTATGCAACAATGGGTAGAGAATCCTAAATTCCAGTTAAACAATAAATTGCCCGGATGCTGGTCCTATAATGGTTATACAAACAGATGGTCACCCCCTTTATGGCAATAATTATCCCCAATATGAGCCTTTGAGGGATGCAAGAAAACTTGTGGAGCCACCGGGCGGAATCGAACCGTCGACATCCTCATTACGAGTGAGGTGCTCTGCCATCTGAGCTACGGTGGCCTTTTTATTTAATATTTATACCTTTTTTTATAAAGAGTCCAACCTTTTTAGAGATTAAAAAAGATGAAAAAAGCAAAAGATTATCTAATATTCCCATTAGATGTTCCGACTTATGACGAGGCAATCCGTTACGTAGAACTCTTAAAGGAGCATGTAGGTATTTTCAAAGTCGGCCTGGAGCTCTTTGTCAGTGTTGGACCGAAAATCCTCAGCGCAATTAAAGAAAGGAGTGATGCAGGAATATTTCTTGATCTAAAGTTTCATGATATCCCTGCTACTGTCAAAGGTGCCTTTCTGGCTGTAAGTGCCTATGGTGTGACCTTTACGACCGTGCATTGTGATGAAGGAAAGGATCTTCTTCGCTCTGTTGTTGATAATAACCCTTCCGGTGTCAAAATATTGGCTATCACAGTGCTCACCAGCCTTGATAGTAAAAATCTAAAAGGACTAGGTTACAACGATAGATACGTTGCCGACATCACAGAATTGGTTATGCTTAAGGCCAGAATGGCCAAAGAGGCTGGCTGTTCCGGTGTTGTCTGTTCTGGACTGGAAGTCGAAAAGGTTAAAACTGAGTTAGGAAAAGATTTTATCGCTGTCACTCCTGGTATTAGGCCACAATGGTCTATCGTAGGAAAGGACGATCAAAAGAGAATTATCACTCCTGATCAAGCAATAAAAAAGGGGGCTGATTATATTGTGGTTGGCAGACCTATCCGGAATGCAGAAAAACCTGCTGAGGCTGCAAAACGGGTCTTAGGTGATATTGAAATTGCAATCACTCAATAGATGACTTTCCGCCGCCAGAGGCTACACAACGTACACAGGTATCTTTGCTTTAGCCAGAACCTTTCTTGTATTACTTCCCAAAAACTTTCTGTCCCCTGGTTTTCCTTTGGCTGATACAATAATAAAGTCATAATTGCCACTTTCTGCATATTTAGAGGTATTTCTGGTCACAGCCCGATCTGTATCAATGATCACTCCAGACATCCTAAATTCTGCACCAAGCATCTTGTCTATAAGAACATGCGATGGACCTACGCTGAGAACGGTAGCCTCTGCAGCTAATTTAGTAGCTAAGGGTGCGCATGCCCGAATAGCGTTTTCTTATTTTTCACTACCCCCAGTGCAAAAAAGCATCCTCCTGGATAAATCCTCCTTCTTTGAGTTTATTGGGGTTATCACAGCTGTTGAGTTGAAACTGGCTAAGGGCAACGAACAACGTTAGGTAAAAATGACTCAGTCTCCATACACACTGATAAACCACTTCAATCTGCCTTATATTATATCTTACGCCAATACAGAAATTATCGGATAATACATCTCTGGACAAAGCCTTCCATGATTTCCTTAAAGCAGTCGAGTTCTTCATCTGTATAACTTTTCATGTCTAAAAATGTATCATCTAAGGCCTTAGAGGGAACAAACTTTTGCAAAACATATAAACGTGCGTTTTTTATTAACTGACCGATCTTATAAAAATCATCCTTTTCAAAAAGGGCTTTTACAACAGTTGTTCTGAATTCATAATCCAATCCTGAATTCATAATCAGTCTGATACTGTCAAGAATCTTCCTTGTATCTATCTTTCTTTTTATTACTTGATGGTATTTATCCAAAGATGTCTTTATATCCATCGCAATATAATCTACGGATTTTAACTCAATTATCTTTTTGAGCCTTATAGGGAAACTCCCATTGGTATCCAGCTTAACCAGATACCCCAATCTCTTTACCTCCGACAAAAAAGTACTTAAATCACTTTGTAGAAGAGGCTCTCCACCAGTTACAGTCACAGCATCAAGCTTTCCCTTTCGCCTATCCAAAAATGACAGGATCTCGGCCTCTTTTAATTCAATGCCAAATTTTTTGGGGTCTACGAGTTCTGGATTATGACAGTAAGGGCATCTAAAATTACACCCCTGAGTAAAGACAATAGCACAAATTTTATCTGGATAATCGATTAGGGAAAACCTTTGAAATCCCCCTATAGTCATACCTCAAACCTTAAACATCTTTCTTTCTTGAAATTCCTCTTGCTTTCCTCTATTCCACTGTTTCAACGGCCTGAGATAACCAACCACCCGGGAATAGACCTCACATTCTGTTCCACATTTCGGGCATACACTCTGTTCTCCGTTTAAATATCCATGAACCGGACAGACGCTAAACGTAGGGGAAAAGGTAAAATAAGGAAGGTGATAATTTTCGCATATCGTTCGCACCAACGATTTAACGCTACCCGAGTTGGAAACCCTCTCACCTGCATAGATATGAAATACCGTTCCTCCAGTATATTTTTGCTGAATACTATCCTGCAAATCCAAGGCATCGAAAACATCATCAGTGAAGTCAACTGGCAGATGGGTAGAATTGGTATAGTAACATTGATCGCTGTCGCCATTGCCGGCAGATATTATGCCAGGATATCTTTCCTTATCAATCTTCGCCAAACTGTATGAGGTTCCCTCAGCAGGGGTAGCTTCAAGATTATAGTTATTTCCTGTCTCACTTTGAAAATCTATTAAGGCCTCTCTCATAAAATCTAAAACCTTTGTGGCAAATTCCTTCCCCTCTCTATCACCGATAGTTTTACCAAGAAAGTTTTTGCAGGCCTCATTCATTCCAACAAGCCCAATAGTTGAAAAATGATTCTTCCAATACTCATTAAACCGTTTCTTTACATTTCTTAAATAATATTTGATGTAAGGGTAAAGGCCCCCGTCTGTGAATCTCTCCAGAATTTTTCTCTTTATCTCTAAGCTCTCTTTAGCCAGGATCATCAAACCTTTAAGTCTAGCAAAAAATTCGCTCTCGCTGGCACTAAGATACCCTATTCGCGACATATTAATTGTTACAACACCAATCGAGCCGGTCAAAGGGTTTGAGCCAAAAAGTCCGCCTCCTCTCTTTTCTAATTCACGATTATCTATTCTCAATCTGCAACACATGCTTCTCGCGTCCTCTGGGTTCATATCTGAATTTACAAAATTAGAAATATTTGGCCGTCATCTCCCACAAATTACTCAGAACAGGATTCTCCCAATCAAATTCCTTGGTAATATTGTATGTCGGGATGGGAAAAGTAAACACTCTTCCACCAGCATCTCCCTCTGCCATAACCTCTAAAAAGGCCTTGTTAAATAGGTCTATTTCTTCCTGAAAATCCCTATAGGTAACATTCTGCGCCTCTCCTCCGATAATAACACCTTGATCTGCATAGTATTCAGGTACAGTAAGATCCAGTGTAACATTCGTAAAAGGGGTCTGAAATCCAACCCTTGTGGGCACATTAATATTAAAAACAAACTCCTGCAAGGCCTGCTTTATCCCAATATAGTTTAATCTGTCGAATCGTATGAAAGGTGCTAACAAAGTGTCAAAATTAGAGAATGCCTGAGCACCTGCCGCCTCTCCTTGAAGCGTATAAAAGAAATTTACGATCTGTCCCAATGCACTCCTAAGGTGTCTGGCAGGCCCGCTTTCTACTTTCCCAGATACCCCTCTGAATCCTTCTACCAACAAGTCATACAGGTCCCAACCAACGCAGTAAACAGAGAGAATGTTTAAATCATGGATATGGTAATCACCCTGTATGTGCGCTTCTCTGATCTCTGGAGAATAAATTTCATTTAACCAATAGACTTTGCTAATCTCTGAGGAAACATAGTTATTCAATCCCTGTAGAGAGAATGCCATATTACTATTTTCATTCACCCTCCAGTCTGTCTTATTTAGATATTGATCCACCAATGCAACGCTCGCTTTATCGGTTATTTCTCTTATTCTTGCATGCTGTTCTCTATAGATAATATAGGCCTTGGTAGTTTTACGATACGTGGAGGAAAGTAACACCTCCTCTACAATATCCTGAATCTCTTCTACTGTTGGGGGCTCCTCCCCAATTGCCTGACTAGCTAAATTTAAAATCTTGATGGTAAGCCTTTTAGCAACCTTCTCATCAAACTCCCCTGTTGCCTTTCCAGCTTTAGTAACGGCATTTGTAATCTTTTCGGCCTCAAAAGCCACTATTGTGCCATCTCTTTTTTCTATCTCAGTAAACATAATCTCATCTCTCCATTTATGTCTTTACCTGTTATGGGCTGGCCTAATAAACACTGCGCATCTTTTGGGCCCGTCCAACATTCTGTATACAGGAAGGCACAGAATATTGTGGGATCAAAGAGGTTATTTTTTGCACATGCTCCTTTCCTGTCAAGTAATCTTCTAAGGTGAGGTTAATCGCAGCCGATGAAGGAAATCGGCCGTTAAAGTATTAGTCCTGCAACATTCTCCACAAGATATTGTAGTAAACTATAATGAACATCCAATATAAAGTCAATATAGAAAAACGGTGGCCAGACCAATCAAATGTACTTTTTTGTGTATTGTCTCCCTAATTATTATAGGGGGGCAGGAACAGATAATTATATGTGCCAAGATTTACAGGGTCTCGGGGCTGAATTCTAAAAAGCAGGATTCAGCCCATCATTTTTCATTGCTATAAGTAATAAATAGAGTGCAACCTAAAACATTAAAGAAAATCCTGCTTTTAAGGTCCTTCCGGGTGATGGATAATAAGTATTATAGTCCTGATCCTCAAGGTAGTCTTCAAACCCCATCGTAGAGTACTCCTCGTTAAAAAGGTTTTCTGCACCCACAAAGGCCAAAAGTTTATATTTATGGTTTGGAGGTCTATAGCGTAGCAAAATATCCACTAAAGAGTAGTCTGACAACTTCTCTCCATTATTATTTTTGTCATCACCCAAGTAGCATTCACCTATATGCCTAAGCTCGGGGACCAGGGAAAAGCCATAAGGGAAAAACAATTCCAAGCCTAAAAAAGCCTTATGGTTGGGAACTAAGGGAATATCTTTATCATTATAAACCCCTTTTGTAAATTTTGCATCTTGATACGTGTAGTTACCATAGATATTGGCCTTTTTTCCAAGCTTATATGAACCATTAAGCTCTAGTCCTTGATGTCTTGTCTCATCAAGGTTCTCATTTCTTAATGTGGTATTATTCCAGGCAATTTCCTTCTCCATGTCAATTCGAAATAACGTTATTGCAAACCTCACGTTTTCAATGGGATAAAACTCAGTACCTATTTCATAGCTTTTACCTTCCTCTGCCTCGAGCTCCTTATTAAACGCATTACCCCATCCCTGGTAAGAGGCCTGTTCATCAATAAACGGGTATCTATATAACTTGGTAAACTTGGTAAACACCTTTGATTTTTCCCCTATCAAATAAGTAAGTCCAGCACTAACTGCCTCTCCACGATGATTTTTCTCTTCATCAAAGCTTTTTATGCTTGTTATTGGATTGATTTCTTTTCCTTCAACCTTTGCCTTCTCAATTCTTGCCCCTGCACTTAAAATAAGTTCATCACAGAGATTAAATTCATCATTTATGTAATATCCTACAGAACCCTTCTTTATTTCAGTTAAAGAACTCATAGTATCTCTGCTTATATCAGTAAAGATTTCTAAATTAAGGGTTTCATTGTAATAGTCCAACCCCACAATCAGTTTATTTTTATGGCCTATAATATCTTTATTTAATATATATCTGGGCGTTATTCCAAATGTCTTTATCTCTGTGTCCCTATATGAAGGAAAAGAATCCATATTTGAAGTAATATCCTTTAGACCATATAAAAAATTCACATCAAAATTACCAAGGTCAGTGGATATCATTTCCAGGCCTAAGTTAAGATCATAATAATTATCCAATGCATCGTCATTATCATGGGCTTGAGTCCATCTCGCGGGTCTGGCAGGCTGGAATTGTTTACGATTTTCTTCCATCTCACTCTTTGTGAGGTTCCCTGGCATTTCATAGTCAACCTCATTTAAAGAGCCGCCTAAAGAAATATTTAAAAAATCGCTGAGGTCATAACCTATATTAAAGCCAGCACCTTTGGATGAAAATCCCGTTCTCTCTCTCCACCCGTTTGTTTCTTGTATTTCGCCTGAAAAGGCATATGATAATCTGTCTTTAGAACCAGCAAGGCCAACTCTTACATCATGAAGGGAGTCTTCTCCGATTATTCCTGAAGCGCTTACCTCGGGTTTTTCCTCTCCCCTTTTAGTGATGATATTGATTACACCTGCAACAGCATGATCTCCATAGAGGACACTATTCGCACCGCTCACAACCTCTATCTTTTCAACATTATTG
>JAFDDS010000066.1 GCA_019310745.1 Deltaproteobacteria bacterium
GGAAACATAGTCAGCCATACCCTTTTTAGATAAACAGAGAGTCATTGCCGCTGTTAACGTCGTCTTACCATGATCTATATGACCGATGGTGCCGACATTTACATGGGGCTTTGTTCTCTTAAACTTTTCTTTGGCCATTGTTGCTACATCCTTAATTAACTATTCATATTCTTTTAATAGCCGAAATTTACCTTACAAATAGAGGCATTCAAAGCTGAAGCCCACGACCGGGATCGAACCGGTGAACCTCATCCTTACCAAGGATGTGCTCTACCGACTGAGCTACGTGGGCAGTTAATTACTTAAAAAATAAATAGAGCGGGAAACGGGGTTCGAACCCGCGACCCTCAGCTTGGAAGGCTGACGCTCTAGCCAACTGAGCTATTCCCGCTTTTTAATAAGCCTTAGAATTATAAAATCAGTTATTAAACAAATAGTATTCTGTGAATGGTGGAGAGGGGAGGATTCGAACCTCCGAAGGCTGAGCCGGCAGATTTACAGTCTGCCGAACCCCCGACCCACTGATTACAAATCAGTTGCTCTGCCTTCTGAGCTACGCTGGCATAATGAAAAAGCATAATTTTTAAGAAATAACGAAAAAAAACAAAAAAAGCAACAAAAATCTTTATAAAAAATCTTTTTATTTTTCATCCTTATTTCTATTTTGTTATTGACACGTTTTCTTTAGTATCAAAGCAAATATTTTTAATTGTAAATTATATATATATCCTAATAGAGAAATTTCAATAAAAAAAATTCATTCTTGATCTTCTAAGATAAATATTTTATAAAAAACTACGTGGGCGATTAGCTCAGGTGGATAGAGCGTTGGTCTCCGGAACCAGAGGTCGCGAGTTCGAGTCCCGCATCGCCCACCATATGTATGAGAGTCTCCAGGATATATTGATGGCCATGTCATTTAAGAAAAAATTTACTTTTTTAGTTATTGGCGGAGCAATCCTCTATTTTCTGCTGAGCTACCATATCATACTAACGGGACGGGGTATAGGAAATATAAGGTTACTTAAAAAATCGACATATACCTTAGAATACACTATATTCTCCACGAGAGGCAAAAGTAATAAAAAAATATTATCTATAGATGCCTTAAGAGAAGATGGCATTGGAGAATTACTCAAAGAAGAGGGATTATTGAGTGATGAAGAAGAAGCACTTATCCTTGAAATCCTCGCTACCAAAGGATATAAGCCTGATCAACGCTTTTAGCTTATAGACTACGTACTAAAAGCCCCTCCTATCAATTATAAATCAAACGAGATTAAAATTGACTACTATTTTAAATCTTTTCACCGCTGGTAAATTAAGAATTTCTCCTCCTCCAGTATGCTTCATTATTTCCTCTATATATCTGTCTATCACTTTCATATTAGGGGCCACAAAAGTAAACCATATATTATAATGGTGATCCCTAAGATAGTTATGAGTTACCCCAGGATATTTGTTAACCACTCTCACAAATTCCTCGATCGTATCATCTGGGACCCTCGCTGCACAGAGCGTAGTGGTAAAACCGATCCTTTGAGAGTTAAAGTTTCCGCCTATCCGCCTAATAATTCCCTCTTTTTTTAATCTCTTGATACGCGTCAGAATATTGTCCTCAGAGCAGCTCAACCGAACCCCTAAATCTTTATATGGTCTTTGGGTGACAGGGAAGTTAGATTGGATTTCGTTTAAAAGTTTCCTGTCAATATCATCCATAACAAAGCCTTCGGTAATGTCAGCTAACTGTTTTCAGTACTCCATTGAGAAAAAACAAAATATCAGGAGATTCAAAGAGATACCAACGGGAAAATTGACAGCTCCTCATTTATTTAAGTGCCTTGAAAAACATACATAGCTGACCACTGACAGCGAATCACAAACTCCAAAAAACCTTCAACTATGTGGCGTATAGGCACATAATGGCTCTTCAGATAAATAATCCCCACTCAATGCATAGGCCCTTGCCCTGCAACCACCACAAACAGTAATATATTCACATCGTCCGCATTTTCCCTTATATTTAGAGAAATCTCTAAGTTCAGTAAAAACGGAAGAATTCATCCATATATCAGAAAAGGTAGATTCCCTTAAATTTCCAGAATTCACCTCCAGGTAGCCACAGGGTTGAATAATACCTTCATAAGATATAAAACAATAGGAAGTCCCGGCCAGGCAGCCCCTTGTTACTGCATCGAGGCCATAGGTTTCTCTATTCACCTTCTTTCCTTTTCGATGTGCCTCCTGTCTCATGATTCTATAGTATTGAGGTGCACACGTAGCTTTAAGTTGAATAGTCGCCTTATCATGCTGTTGATAAAACCAGTGCAGTGTATCTTCGTATTCCTTGGCATTCAGCTCTTGGCTTACCATATCCTGAGCCCTTCCAGTAGGAACAAGCAAAAATATATGGTGTGCAATAGCCCCAAGCTTCACGACAAGTGCAAAAATTTTTTCTAACTCAAATAGATTGTATTTCGTTATGGTGGTGTTGATCTGAAATTCGATTCCTCTCTCTTTTAGGTATGCGATTCCTTTTATTGCTCTATCAAAGGCTCCATCAACCTGTCTAAATGCATCGTGGCTCTCCCTTGTAGATCCATCGAGAGATATGCTTACCCGCTTAATTCCAGAATTTTGCATCTTTTTTGTAATATAAGATGTAATCAGGGTCCCATTGGTACCCATAACCATTCTCAGGCCCTTTTTTGTTCCATAATCAGCGAGGGTAAAAATATCCTTCCTTAGAAGGGGTTCTCCACCTGTAAGGATTATAATAGGTTGACCAACTTCTCTTATTTGGTCTAATACCTTTTTTGCCTCGATAGTATCCAACTCCTGTGGATAGGGGCCAGACTGTGATGATGCTCGGCAATGGACACAATTGAGATTACATGACCTGGTAACTTCCCACGCTACTATCCTTAGTTGATCATTTTTCGGTATATATGCTTTCATGGTATCTGCTTAAAATTTGTGGGATGGCATGGGTGTCTTTTTTTGCTTATGCCATTAACTATAGCTTAAGCTTAGTTGTCGTTTCAAAATTGGGTAAAATAGACGGAGCATATTATTCTAAGGCGAATTTGCTGTTACCCAATTTTGAAACGACATTCCAAGGCGCCCTGTTTGAAGGGCATAACAAAAAAAGATACCCATGCCCAATGAACAAGCAGGTTGAAATCCACTCTATTTTGAGCTACCCTTCATGTGTATTCAATATCTTGGCTGCATCTTTGGCAAAATAAGTCAGAATGAGATCAGCGCCAGCCCTCCTGATAGAAAGGAGCATCTCCATCATTACCTTTTCTCCCTCTATCCAACCCCTTTTATCAGCTGCCTTAACCATGGCATATTCTCCACTCACATTATATGCTGCTACAGGAAGATGGATACGTTCCCGAACCTGATAGATTATATCTAAATAAGGTAATGCTGGTTTAACCATAATGATATCAGCCCCCTCTTCAATATCTAATAACGCCTCCTTAATGGCCTCTCTGGCATTAGCCGGATCCATCTGGTAACTCTTTCTGTCACCAAATTGGGGGGTTGAATCTGCGGCCTCGCGGAATGGCCCATAAAAGGAGGATGCATATTTCACCGCATATGCCAGTATACCAGTATCCTTGAATCCATCTCTCTCAAGGGTTTCCCTAATTGCCCTTACCCTTCCATCCATCATATCCGAAGGGGAAACAAAATCAGCACCTGCCTCAGCATGTGAAATGGCTACACGAGAAAGTATGTCAAGGGTAGTATCATTATCTATTCGACCATCTTCTATGATCCCGCAATGACCATGATCTGTGTACTGACATAAGCAGACATCTGTTAAAACAACCAGTTCCGGCACTCTCTCCTTAACTGCGGCTACAGCCTTCTGAACAATTCCATCCCTCGCATATGCCTCACTTCCCAATCTATCCTTCACCCTTGGTAAACCAAAAAGAATGATACCTGGTATCCCCAAAGACCACACCTCTTCAGCCTCCTTGACCAGTTCATCAACTGATAATTGATAATGGCCGACCATAGATGGAATGGGCTCTCTTTCTCCTTTGCCATGTTTCACAAATATGGGAAAAATGAGGTCATCCACTCTGATACATGTCTCCTTCACCATTCTTCTGATAGTAGAAGTTCGTCTAAGACGTCTGGGTCTAATTATCATTTTTATTCTCCTTTATTGTGCTTTCCCCGGTGAATAACATGGTAGGTCGATTGAGAAGTTCTGCATGAATGTTGCACTTATCTTTTTTTCATAATTTCAGGTCTTCTTATTGGTGGAAGGCTTTCATGCTTAAAGGTATACCTTCTCCGATTGGGATGAGTGGGGTAGGTAATAATTGGTTCAGGATATTATCGAATCTTGGCTATAATATTTTTTGATCAGGCTATCGATATATTTTTCCGGATCTACAACTGCCTCCCTGGTAATAGTAAAGGCTCCCAAGCCAATCCTATCTCTCACTAATTTAAGCCCATACTCCAATTCCTTAGCCAAGTTAAGGCATATCTCGTTAATATCCCTATCTTGAAAAATGGCAATTCTTATTATCTCGTCAATAGCACTATCTGCTAAACTCACATTAATTCCTAACTGGGAAAACAACCCTTCATTATGGTCCTTTACCAGATTGTACATCTCCTTAAAATCTATAAAAGCAGAATCAATATCAGATATAGACCTAAGTGCATGCTCAGCAATCAATTCTACCCTCTCTTCGTATAATTTTAAATCCGATTGCGCTTCAAATTCCTTTGTCCTCTCCGCTATAGCCTTCTTTGCTCTCTGTTTTTCATTTGCAGAAGCCCTTTCAAATCGTTCTTTCATCTGAGGATCACTCATATCCTCATCCGATTCAATTCGTTTAAGCTCTTGCGCTGGGTTTTCAACAAGCTCCGGAGTCACCAACAGTTTCTTTACAACAGTAGAAGGAAGATGTTTTTCAAAAGACATAAGGGTTCTCTCAACAGCACTGACTAAACCCCTTGCTCCTGTCTTCTCCTGAGCAGCCATCTCTGATAATTCTTCAAGTGCAGCGTCCTCAAACTGAATACTAATATCATATGCCATAAAATCCCTTTTCTTGCTGAGGATAATAGGATTATTTGGATTTTTAAGAATTTCTACAAGGTCATTCTTTGATAGCTCATCAAGAACAACAATTACTGGAAGGCGACCTATAAACTCGGACTCAAATCCAAACTCGATAAGGTCATGTGCTCTTACCTCTTTAAGAATATCCATATCCACTTCAGTGGAATGGATATCTGCCTCAAATCCTATACCTTTGCGTCTGAGCCTTTTCTTGATGATATCTGGCAATCCTTCAAAGGCCCCACTCATAATAACAAGTATATTTTTTGTATTTACAACTTGCTTTTCTCTTTTCCCGGTTCTTCGGTAATGTTCAATAGCCTGTATTTGTGAGATTGGATCGTGGGGAACCTTCAAATCTACATCAGTTTCTTCCATTGGTTTTAGGAGGGCCCTTTGTACCCCTGTTCTTGAAACATCATGACCGATAATATTTTGGCTGGAAGCAATCTTGTCGATCTCGTCTATGTAAATAATACCATTCTCGGCCAGCTTCATATCATCGTTCGCTTCATACACCAGATCCCTTACCAAATCCTCGACATCACCACCCACATAACCTGTTTCACTGAATTTGGTAGCGTCACCCTTAACAAACGGAACACCTATTTTTTGGGCAATCAATTTTATCAAATATGTCTTGCCAACACCTGTTGGGCCTATCATAAGGATATTGTTTTTAATCATCCCCACAGAAAAGGGGTTTTCTTTATTAGATCGCTTAA
>JAFDDS010000067.1 GCA_019310745.1 Deltaproteobacteria bacterium
AAAGGAGGTGTGGGCAAAACAACATTTGCCGCCTTCCTGATAAAATCTTTGCAAATGAGGGGGAAATCCGTTCTGGCCATTGATGCGGACCCTGATGCAAATCTTGCCCAGGCCCTGGGTGTGAAGAATGCCTCTAAGATAACGCCTATCTCTAAGATGAAATCCCTTATCGAGGAAAGGACTGATTCAAAGGTTGGAACCATGGGAGGCTTTTTTAAGATAAATCCGAAGGTAAGTGATTTGCCGGAAAAGCTTTCCGTAGAGGCTGATGGTGTAAAGCTAATGGTCTTAGGCGGGGTCAAAGCAGCTGAAGGTGGCTGTATTTGCCCTGAAAGCGTTCTTTTGAAGGTTCTTGTCACGCATTTAATCCTTACTCGAGATGAGGCTGTGATTCTGGATATGGAGGCAGGCTTAGAACACCTGGGTAGAGGAACGGCACGGGCCGTTGATAAAATGATAGTGGTTGTTGAGCCGGGAAGGAGAAGTATGGAAACTGCTCATGAGATAAAAAGATTATCTGAGGAGCTGGGAATCAAGGATTTGCTCATTGTGGGAAATAAAATCAGGTCTCAAAAAGATGAGGATTTCCTGCTTAACAACATGGATGACTTTCATTTCTTAGGGTTTCTGCCATTCAACGATACTATTATACAGGCGGATTTGGATGATAAGCCTCCCTATGAACTAAATCCTGAGGGTCTGGAAATCGTTTCTCAAATGATAAAAGAAAATTTTTAAGAAAATTGATCGGGGATCGAGTATGGAAAATCGGGTTCACAATTTTAATCCAGGCCCTGCAGCACTGCCGCTTCCGGTTTTAAATGAAATAAAAGAGAATTTTCTTAACTTCACTGGCTCGGGCATGTCTATTATAGAGACCAGCCACCGCTCTCCCTTATTCGATGAAGTTCTCATTGACGCGGTTAATAGAACAAAACGACTGCTGGGCTTAGATGAAAATTACCATGTCCTTTTTATCCAAGGAGGCGCAAGCCTTCAATTCTGTATGATTCCCATGAATCTTTCCTTACCAGGGAGACCTTTGAACTTTATAAATACCGGCACCTGGTCAACAAAGGCTATTAAAGAGGCTCAGATTCAGGGAAAAGATGTGAGGGTTATTGCCTCATCAGAGGATAAGGATTTTTCTTACCTTCCTTATGATTACACAGTTGACAAACAGGCATCGTATCTCCACTTTACCTCAAACAATACTATCAAGGGGACACAGTGGCAACAATTTCCTAATGGAGAGGGTATACCACTAATTTCAGATATGTCCTCTGATTTTATGAGTCGTCCCATTGACGTAAGGCCATTCGGGCTTGTGTATGCAGGTGCACAAAAAAATATCGGCCCATCAGGGATAGCCATGGTTATAATCAGGGAGGATATGCTACAAAGGGTACCAGATACCCTGCCAACTATGCTCAAGTACACAGCCTACAAAGACAACAGATCTCTCTTTAATACTCCTCCCACATTTGCTATTTATGTCATAGATTTAGTGCTTAAGTGGCTTGAAGAAACAATAGGTGGACTGAAAGAAGTAGAGCGGATAAATACGGAAAAGGCGTCCTTGATCTATGACGTAATAGATAATAGCGATGTGTATCGCGGTACAGCAGAGGTGAACAGTCGTTCCCTGATGAATATTACCTTCCGCCTGCCTGATAAAAAAACAGAAGAAAGGTTCCTTGCTGAGGCCACACAAAACGGACTCCACGGCCTTAAAGGTCACAAGTCTGTAGGTGGTTGCAGAGCCTCTCTATACAATGCTATTACTATAGACAGTGTAACAGAGCTTGCCACATTTATGCGAGAGTTCGAAAATAAATCTATCTAAGACAATGATACACAGAAAAAAAATAGCAGAGCTAATCGAGTCAAACGATTTCGGATCAGAAGTGACTATTATGGGATGGGTAAAGACGAAGAGAGACTCTAAAGGAGGATTCTCTTTTCTTGAGATAAATGATGGCTCTACCATAAAAAACATACAGGTACTAGCTGAAAGCACAATGGCTAATTACACCGATGAGATTTTAAAATTGACAACCGGCTGCTCGGTGATTGTGAAAGGAATCTTAGCAGAATCACCGGGAAAGGGACAAAAGGTGGAAGTGCGCGCAACAGAGGTAAATATAGTTGGCTGGACTGATCCTGATACATATCCATTGCAAAAAAAGAGGCACTCCTTCGAATACCTTAGAACAATAGCCCATCTCAGAGCACGAACAAACACCTTTGGGGCAGTGGCGAGAATCAGGAATGCCATGAGCTATGCCATTCATAGCTTCTTTCAGGAAAGAGGCTTTCTTTATCTTCACTCCCCAATCATTACAGGCAGCAATTGTGAGGGTGCCGGTGATATGTTTCAGGTAACTACCCTTGATCTCCAGGAAATGAAAAACAAGGGTGGTACAATAGATTTTACAGAAGATTTTTTTGGTAAACCAGCCAATTTGACGGTCAGCGGGCAGTTAGAAGCAGAGGTCTACGCCCTTGCCGTGGGTAATGTATATACGTTTGGCCCAACGTTTAGGGCAGAAAATTCAAACACTTATAGACACTTAGCTGAGTTCTGGATGGTTGAGCCTGAGATGGCATTCTGCGATCTCAAGGAAAACATAGACCTCGGCGAGGAACTTATTAAAAATACCCTCGCCTACATAGTAACACACTGCAAAGATGATATAGATTTCTTTAATCGTTTTGTTGATAAAAATCTTATATCTACCATTGATACTATTATTAACGACAGCTTTGAGCGACTTACCTATACAGAAGCAATAGAGATATTATTAAAGGCGAGAAAACAGTTTGAATTTGCTCCTGCGTGGGGAAAAGACATACAGTCAGAGCATGAGCGGTATCTGTGCGAGTATTTCAAAAGGCCAGTAGCAGTGACTGATTATCCAAAAGAGATAAAGCCTTTTTATATGAAAGTGAATAAAGATGATACAACAGTAAAGGCCATGGATATTCTCCTGCCAGGGATTGGTGAAATTATTGGAGGCAGTCAGCGGGAAGATGTGTATGACACCTTACTCACCAGGATAAAAGAAGCAAACTTGGATCCTGCTGATTACTGGTGGTATCTGGACCTCAGAAAGCATGGTACAGTTATCCATTCTGGTTTTGGTCTGGGCTTTGAGCGCCTCATGCAGCTTGTAACCGGCTTAGCCAATATCAGGGATGTAATCCCCTTCCCCAGAACACCGAAAAATCTTGAGTTTTAGCTACTATCCATTATGGATTTACGCTTTCAACCACCACAAATCTACACGGTTAGTACCCTGACCGCAGCAATAAAATCCCTCCTTGAGGAAAAATTTGATTTTGTGTGGATAGAAGGAGAAATTTCAAACTTTGCCCACCCCTCCTCCGGGCACTATTACATGACCCTTAAAGATGAACGTGCCCAGATCAGGGCTGTCATGTTCAAAATGCAGGCATATTATCTTAAATTTATGCCAGAAGATGGGATGAATGTAATTGTGAGAGGCAGAATAGGGTTATATGAACCCAGAGGAGAATATCAAATTATCATCGACTATTTGGAGCCTCTGGGAGTGGGTGCTCTTGCCGCTGCATTTGAACAGGTAAAAAAGAAATTATTCCTTGAAGGAGTATTTGACGAGGAGAAAAAAAGACCTATCCCGTTTTTGCCAAAAAGAATTGCTGTAATCACCTCTCCTACAGGAGCAGCCGTGAGAGATTTCTTAACAATTTCTTATCGAAGAATGCCTCCTCTGGATGTTACAATAGTCCCTGTCAGGGTCCAGGGTGGTGAGGCAGCAGCTGATATTGTAGAAGCGCTCGACATAGTTAACAGAGAGTTGAATGTTGATGTTATTGTCTTGACAAGAGGCGGCGGTTCCTTGGAAGACCTATGGCCCTTTAACCAGGAAGAAATAGCATATGCAATACGGCGCTCGACAATCCCTGTTGTCTCAGCAGTCGGTCACGAAGTAGATCTGACCATCTCTGACCTGGCAGCAGATCTGAGGGCGCCTACACCATCAGGTGCTGCTGAACTCGTTGTACCAGAAAAAGAAACCCTCGAGAAAAATATTAACAGTCTCGCGTTGAGGCTTGAAATGGCCCTCAATAGCATTATTGAAAGCATCAAAGATAAAGCAGAAAATCTATCCTCTCGAATAAAGGATCCGAGACGCAATCTTGCCGATATCTGGCTCAGGCTCGACGAAATATACAGCCGCTTACTCAAAGCAGGAGAAACCCATATTAATGATAACCGCACATACCTCAAGGCCATTAATGAAAAACTCGTGTTGAATAGTCCCTCCCATGCTATCACTATGCTATCTCAGGAATTGACCTTCCATAATCGTTCTCTTACTCAGGCCTTAAAGGGCTTCTTAGATAAAAGAGAGGGAAACATTCGCTCTATTAAGGATAGGCTGGATTCATTAAACCCTTTATCTATCTTGCAAAGAGGGTATAGTGTCACCAGAAAACTGCCTGAGATGAATATCGTTAAGGATTCTGTGCAAGTAAAAACTGGTGATGAAGTCAGCATCCTCCTTGCCAGGGGTAGTATCAAAGGCCTTGTAAAAGAAACTGAGAGGAAAGAGTAAATGGAAAAAAGATGGTATCTACTTCTTGCGGTTTTATTTTTCTTATTTCTATTACCTGTAGAAACACGCCCTTCATCCGGTCTTGATGTTACCCTCACGCCATCCACAATCGGGCAGGGTGAAGTAGCCCTTTTATCTATTCAAAAATTAGGAAAAGTCAAACCCATGGTAACCTGGATGGGGAAAAAGATTACCCTTCTCTCAGATAATAAAAATGAGGCTTGGGTAGGCTTCATCGGGGCGGATTTGACTATAAAACCAGAAAGGTATAAAATTAAAACTACATTTTCTGATAGCGCCAGACCACATACAATAACAGTGAGTGTGCTCTCAAGGGATTATGGCAGTAGACGGCTGACTCTCCCAAAAAAAATGGTTGAACTTGATACTGCTACCCTCAAACGGGTAAGAGAAGAATCCAATACGGTGAAAGGGCTTTTTATTAGCTCTGGTACTGGTAAAAAGCCATTATGGATGGGAAAGTGGATAAGGCCAGTGCCGGGCATGATTGTAAGCCCCTTTGGGTGTAGGTGCATCATTAATGGCATGGAAAGATCCCCACATTCAGGTGTTGATCTGAAAGCAGCAGAAGGTGACCCGATCAAGGCTCCTAATAGGGGAATGGTGGCCCTTGTGGCACATCATTTTTTTAGTGGTTTGAGTATAGTTATTGATCATGGGGGAGGCATTCAAAGCATGTACTTTCATTTAAGTAAGGATTTTGTGAAGGTAGGTCAGTTAGTGGAAAAAGGTACTATTATTGGGCTTGCTGGTTCTTCAGGCA
>JAFDDS010000068.1 GCA_019310745.1 Deltaproteobacteria bacterium
ATACGATTCAGCGAAAAGGGCCTGAGGGCGATGGGTCGCGTGGCCGCAGGAAATACAGGGATTCGTCTTGCAGATAAGGATCAGGTGGTGAGCATAGAGATCTTAAACGAGGGCGCAACCATACTCACCATTACAGAAAATGGCTATGGCAAGAGGACAGACACAAGAGAGTACAGAGCGCAACATAGAGGTGGCAAAGGTGTCTTTTCAATAAAGACATCAGAAAGAAATGGCCCTGTAGTAAGCGCTAATCAGGTAGCAGAGAATGACGAATTGATGATTCTATCAGGAAAAGGGAAGATTATTAGAATAAAAACATCTGACATTTCTGTTATAGGGCGGCATACGCAAGGGGTAAAGCTGATAAATCTCGAAACACCTGAAAAGGTGGTAGCTGTAGCCAGATTGATAGAAACGTAGAGGTGGTAACAATGGTCAAAATCGGTGTCGTGGGCGGAGGTAGTTGGGGTACCACCATAGCAAATCATATGGCCCTTAAAGGCATTAATGTGGATCTATGGGTGAGGGAAGAGGATGTATATAGCCAGATTAAGGAAAAAAGAATAAATGAGACATTTTTGCCAGGAATAACACTTTCCAAGGCAATAAGGCCTGTTCAATCATTGAAAGAGGTAAGCAGGGAAAAAGATTTTTTATGTATCGTTGTCCCTTCTCATTTTAGTGGGGACAAAGGGCATAGAGAATGAAACCCTTATGACTATGTCTCAGGTAGTTGCATCTGTATTGCCTGGAGATTGGGGTGATACGTTTGCATGCCTTTCCGGGCCAAGCTTTGCTCGAGAGGTCTGTCATAAACACCCAACAGCTGTAACCCTTGCATCCAGAAACAAAGAATTATCTATTTATTTACAAGAGCTATTTTCTACTGACTATTTCAGGGTTTATACAACGCAAGATGTGATAGGTGTAGAGCTTGGAGGGGCACTCAAGAATGTAATAGCGATCGCTGCAGGCATATCAGATGGCCTCGGCTTTGGCTTTAATGCAAGAGCAGCTTTATTAACGAGAGGCTTGGCTGAAATAACAAGACTCGGCGTTTCTATGGGTGCACAACCATTAACCTTTGCAGGACTGGCAGGTATAGGTGATCTCATTTTAACCTGTACAGGGGATTTGAGCAGAAACAGAACGGTTGGATTAAAGATCGCCGAAGGTATTTCTGCTAAGGAGATTGTTTCTGGCATGAAGATGGTTGCTGAGGGAATAAAGACATCACTGTCTGCCTATAATTTAGCAAAAAAGATGGGTGTAGAAATGCCTATCATAACAGAAGTTTACAATGTTATTTACAACGGAAAAGACCCGAAGAAGGCTGTTAAGGATTTAATGACAAGAGAGCTTAAGGTAGAACTTACTCTGTAAGGTATTCAGCGCCTTATTAAGGGATGTCGATGTTGGGTGCAGCAAAGAACAGTACCGTACCAAACCAATTCAGGAGCGATCACCGTACTCTTTTGTTGAGAAATGTTTATTATTTCCCATCGGCTTGATCATTTAATGCCTATGACAAGGCACTGGCCAAAAAAGGAGGAGCGGAGAGTCTCAGTAGAAATACATTCTGTTTTCATTTGAAATAATGTGAAATTAGGTTTAATAACAGAGTTGATGATTTATACAATTTGATCTTAAAAATCATAAGAAATAAACCTCTGTTCTATGCATGACCCTTATTTATTATGTTAACATAATACACACAATTTTAATCAGCATTATAGTGACTAACTCCTTAAAGTTTCAACCATAACTGCTTTTATAGTATGCACCCTGTTCTCAGCTTCATCAAAAACAATAGATGCCTCTGATTCAAACACTTCTTCGGTTACTTCCATTCCAGCTAAGCCAAATTTCTTATAAATATTCTCCCCAATAATCGTCTCACGATTATGGAAGGATGGCAAACAATGCATAAATTTCACATGAGGATTGCCGGTCATTTTTATAGTATCATTATTAACCTGATAGGGTTTCAATAATTCTATTCTTTCTTTCCATGCCTTTTCTGGCTCACCCATTGAAACCCAGACATCTGAACAAAGAAAGTCACAATCTTTTACACCTTCTCTCAAAACATGGGTTACTAATAGTTGTGCTCCGGTTTTCTTAGCTATCGTTTTTGCCTCTTTTACTAATTCTTTGTTGGGCTGAACCTTTTCAGGCGCAACAGAGCGAAAATCCATCCCCATTTTTGCAGCACCTATCAATAGTGAATTGCCCATATTGTTTTTTGCATCACCTACATACGCAAACTTCACCTGATTCAAAGGCTTGTCAGAATATTCCATCATTGTCAAAAAATCTGCAAGAACCTGAGTCGGATGGTATTCATTTGTGAGGCCATTCCATACAGGGATACCTGTATATTTTCCCAACTCCTCAACTATTTCTTGTCCAAAACCACGATATCCAATGCCGTCATACATTCTGCCAAGCACTCTCGCAGTATCTTTGATTGATTCTTTTTTGCCAATTTGAGAGCCTGACGGGTCAAGATATGTTACCCTTGCTCCCTGGTCATAGGAAGCCACCTCAAAAGCACATCTGGTCCTGGTCGATGCTTTTTCGAACACTAAGGCTATATTTTTTCCTGTTAATGTGGGCTGCTCGTTTCCTGCGTATTTTGCTTTTTTCAAATCAGCAGAAAGATCCAGTAAAAATTGAATTTCTTCAGGGGTAAAATCCAATAACTTCAAAAAATTTCTATTTTTTAAATGATACGCCACCCTTTGCCCCTTTCTTTATATAATCGAGAGTCAAGCACAAGATAATTTAAAAAAGAGTTTGTCTTTTCGCGAAATCGCTTACAATTTCTTCAAGATTTGGGCTTCCAATCTCAACGAAATCATCATAGACTCTCGTGCTCGGTCTCTTGATGTCAACAATCCTATTCAAACCTATGCGTTATACTCTTTATTGCCTCTGTAATAGGAGTTAATGTTGTGAAAATCTCTTCCAGCAGCGCCTAAAATAATGACATTTTTCCTCACTATTTTTTCATCCCCTTTTTAATGTAAGCAGAGGTTCTTTCAATGGAACGTCCAGGCCAGTGCCACCAAGTTTTTTGTTTTCAGTGCATGAATTAGAAATAACATGAGGGCACAAGGACTTCCGTGGAATTTCCCTCACCTCAGCACAGGGTAGGCCCGAGTGATTGAATTGATTGAAATGCCTTTTTCAATTGATAAGTGTAGGAGGAAATAACTTCGGGAGTCAAGGAAAAAGATGCCAATGGTATTCTTATAACCTGCCCCAAAGAGAAATCTATCACTGGCCTTTTTCTTTTGAAAGGCATATAATTATCTAAATTGTAACCGGAGGATTACATGAATATCTTGGACGAAAGATTCGCTGAATTTCAAAAACTTCCAACAGAGGAAAAGGTTACGTGTTTTGAGAAAAATGGGCGCCTTTTTGACATGATAATCTCTCAGCAGTTGAGTCGCGAAATTATAGACAATATCTATGATATTACAAATCATCTTCGACATATATCGGAGAGTAAGGCTGGCTCACTTTTCATGCAAAATATCCTCTGCAACAAACGAGCCATGCTCTATTTTACCCAGCCTTCATCCAGGACTTTTCTATCCTTTGATAGCGCGTGTCACATATTAGGCATTAAAACCTCCGAGATTCGCGATGTCAGTGTTTCATCAGAGGTTAAGGGTGAAAGCTATGATGATAGCTTACGGACCTTTTCGTCGTATACTGATTTAATCATTATCAGGCATAAGGGGCAGGACCCTGCTGAACGTGCTGCCTGGCTGCTCAATACTCATACCAACCGCCCGGTCCCTGTTATTAACGGCGGTTCAGGAAGCGATCAGCATCCCACACAAGCGATACTCGATGTATATACCCTGCAAAGATCTTTCGCAAACCAGGGTGGACTCGATGGGAAAACAATTTTGATGTGCGGGGACCTTAAAAGGGGCAGAACAGTACGATCGTTAAGCTACTTGATGAAAAATTTTGAAGATATCGAAATCATCTTTGCTTCTCCCAAGCCCTTCCAGATGAAAGAGGATGTGTGCAGTTTCCTGGAACGATATAAAATCCCGTATCATGTTGAAACTGAGGCTCTCGAAAACGTGCTTCCTAAAGCCGATGCAATTTACATGACCAGGATTCAAGATGAGCACGATACGAGTGCTGGTGATTCAAACAGGGTTGATACTTCCAGGTTTAAGCTTCGACCCTCTGACATGTCTCAAGTAAGAGCAAACGCAGTTATTATGCATCCTTTTCCGCGAAGAGATGAAATTGATGTAGCTATCGATTCTGATCCAAGGGCCATGTACTGGCGGCAGGAGCGAAACGGTATGTGGACAAGGGCGGCTTTGATCGCGTATATATTTAACGTTCACGAGGAAATACTAAAGTACTGAAGGAGTGGATGAGGATGCCTGTCTCTATTAGATTGCTCCATGCCCCATGGATATGAAGAAATGTGGCCTGCCTCCTGGTCGCCTTTTCTATAGGCAACGGGAGGAGGGCTTCAGCCTTTTATTTCATTTGTCATCATGTATCACCTCACGCGGTTTCTCTCCATTGATAGGGCTTTCTTGTTCGTAAAATACGATTATGTGCCTTAAGCCTCATGGCGGTGATATTGATAAACCCTGAAGTGTCTATGGCATTAAATCCGCCTTCGATTTCCATGCTGGAGAGCGTTTTATCATACAGGGAAAAAGGTGAATTTCTTCCGATTATGGTAACATTCCCCTTATAGAGAGAGACAGAAACCTTGCCATCAATGGCTTGCTGGCTCTGATTAAAAGCGGCCATCAAAAAATCAACTTCCGGGGAAAACCAAAATCCATTATATAATAACTCTGAAAATTTGGGAATGAGACCGTCTCGTAGATGCATTACCTCCTTATCCATGGCTATGCCTTCAAGGTCTCTGTGGGCCTTCCATAGTATGGTGCCCCCAGGTGTTTCATACACGCCTCTTGATTTTATGCCGAGGTGTCGATTTTCAACCATATCAAGACGTCCGATCCCATTTTGACTACCCAATTCATTCAAATATAGAAAGAGGTCTAAGGGTTTTTCCTTTACTGTGCCGTCATCCTTGCTAACCACCTTGATCGGGTTGCCGCCTTTAAAATAAATATCAATGATTGTCTCCCTATCCTGGGCATTTTTAGGCGAGAGTGACATCGAAAAGATATCTTCAGAAGGCCTATAATCCGGATCTTCGAGCACTCCGGCCTCATGGCTGATGTGCAATAGATTTTCATCCTCGCTATATGATTTTGCTTTGGAGGCCTTTACAGGGATGCCCCATTTTTGGGCATAATTGATTAAATCCGTCCTGCCTTTAAACTCAGAAATAAACTCCGGGTCTCTCCAGGGCGTGATGCACAGGATATTCGGGTTCAAGGCATAGCATGATAGTTCAAAGCGCACTTGGTCGTTGCCTTTCCCTGTTGCGCCATGTGAAACGATAGAGGTTTTCTCTTTCATTGCTATTTCGACTTGTCTTTTGGCAAGAAGTGGACGGGATAGGGCTGTACCCAACAAGTATCTTCCTTCATAGGCCGCGTTTGCCCTCAGCGCAGGATAGATATAGTCTACAATAAACTCTTCTCTCAAATCTTCAACATACACCTTCGAGGCGCCAGTCTGGAGCGCTTTATTTTCGATCGCCTCAAAATCTTCTTTTTGCCCAACGTTTCCAACAAAACAAATTACCTGGTAGCCCTTGTTCATTAGCCATTTTAAAATAACAGAGGTATCCAGCCCACCGCTATAAGCTAAAATTACCTTTTCTTTTTCCATATCAATTTCCTTCCTTTTTTTAAAATCTATGCTGCCTTTTCTA
>JAFDDS010000069.1 GCA_019310745.1 Deltaproteobacteria bacterium
AATAATATAAATATCTCGCAATGAACGATACCTTGCCACAGCTCCATCCTGCACACACATTACCTCTTCCTCTTTTTATGTGAGTTCTTTTGGTGAAAGTTACAACTGCCGTTAAACTCTAAAATCATTATGAGATGTTTGTAAATATAAATTGCGTGTGACACACTAGGTTTTTTTACAATCGTACACGAAATGCTCAACAAAATGAGCTTTTCAATTGAAAAATGAACGGCAAATACATAGAATAACGCCGTACCTCACAAAAAATGGTGAATATCATGCCCGAATTACGACAAAACCCTATTACAAAAGACTGGGTAATAATAGCTCCGGAGCGACGCAAGCGGCCTGATCAATTTAGGCATCATACGGTCAAGGAAAAAATACCTAAACCTGATAGGGAAGAGAAAGATGAATGTCCATTTTGCCCTGGAAACGAAGAGATCTGTGGAAAAGCTGTTCTGGCATATTATGAAGAGCCTTGTGAGGATGCGAAATCTAAATGGACTTTGAGGGTAGTGCAAAATAAGTTTCCTGCGTTAGTCGAAGGCAAGGAAACATCTCGAATCACGGAAGAACCTGGAGATTTTTTTATAAAAATGAACGGAGTAGGCTATCATGAGATAGTAATTGAACACCCAGAACACTTTCAGACGATTGCTACAATGCCATGTGAATCTGTTGAACGTATACTCTCATCATATATTGAACGATACCGGGTACTCATACAGAAACCCAATGTAGAGTTACTAACTATATTTAGAAATAATGGTCCAGGAGCCGGCACATCATTACGGCATCCCCATTCCCAGATAATTGCCAGCCCAGTCATTCCAATTCATATCCGACACACAGTAGAGGAGGCGGTGAGATATTTCGATACCATGGGCAGGTGTATATATTGCAATTTGATAGAGCAAGAGAAAATTTCAGGAAAAAGGCTCATATCAGAAACTGAACATTTTGTTGCGTTTGCTCCCTTTTTCTCACGAAGTCCTTTTGAAACGTGGATTCTTCCAAAAAAACACAGGGCGTCATTTGCAAAAATCTCTCCTAATGAAAAGAAAGATTTGGCCAGGATATTAATTGATATTTTACAAAGATTATATCACGGGCTTGATGATCCGGATTATAATTACATGATTCATTCGGCACCATATCAAGAAGATCCTGCAGACTATTATCATTGGTATCTCCAAATACTTCCAAAACTCTATAAAGTGGCAGGATTTGAATTAGGCTCTGGTATATATTTAAACAGTGCGAGCCCTGAAGAAAATGCGAAATATTTAAGGGAAATAAAGCCGGAAGCCTGAATCTACTGTGCAGGATAAATAACGGTAAATAAAGAATATAAGCCCGCATGCGAGTAGCACACGCAACCTTACCTAAGGGGAATAAAGGAGAATTTGTTAAATATGTACATCTTTTTCACATTATTTCTGACTTGACACGCACGAAAAATTAAGGCAGTATAATAAGATATAACATATTGATATTAATAGATTAACCAGTATATAGTACCTACAGCACGACACAATCAGCAGAATTGTAGGAGAGCAGCGTCAGAGTATAATAAAATATCTATCAGCCTCACCTTTCCCGTGGAGCAACAGAGGGAGAAAATACGAGAGGAGGTGCGTAGTGGATGAAAAAGTGCAGAAAAAATATCCGGATCTCACGGCAGAGCTTATTGACTTCGATTTTGGCCCCAATAAAATCCAAATACAAGCAACGATTTTCAAAGGACTCCTTGAGATAGATGAAGAAAAGGCGATAAAAGCGTTTGAGGAGTTATGCAGAGCTTTCAGTGAAGTTTGTTATGAGTATCATATCAAATTTGATCCTATTGATCTTTTCATACTCGTGGATGAGGAATTACAAAGAGGGACAAGCACTAAATTTCGAGATGCATATGATGAAAGTCTTTTTGCCGAAGTCCTCATTCCTGCTAAAGATTTTAAAATGCATGAGTATTGGAAGTATAGCTTTTTGCACGAATTAGGTCATTCATGGTTTTCTATTAAGTTCTCTCCCGAGGACATGGAATGTGGTCATGAAGATCTCTTTATAGATTTAGTGATCATCTGTACTTTTAGAAAAATCCTCCCCCCACATAAACGAGTGTACCGGGAAGTAAGAAAACATAGACCATATTTTTTAACCCAACAAAGCAAAAGATTTATAGGAAAAGAGCTATATAAGCAGATATTACGTGACCCAGAAGGATACTTAAGGGATTTGCAGCAAAAAATATACTCAGCACACTCGTAAGCACTACTTCTTTAGCTGGAATTGTGTGGCTGAAGCCTCCGTTGTGATGCGATAAAACGGGTTGAACATAATTGTATGCTATTGTAACAAATGACCCAGACGCTTAGTCAGGGTTATACATGAAAGAAACAATATGTTGATGTCTTTTTTTACCCGTCATAATGCCGGCGGGTTTGCTCCTGCAAGTCAAGGAGTACGGGTATGTCTTTTTTTATCTATGCCCTAAAACACGGGGCCTCACAGGATCCCGATAATCGGGATGTAGAGCAACTCGGCCTTATCCGCTTATGCGTAATGTGCTCAGCCTGGCACATCCCGATTATTGGGATCACACCGATGCATTTATTATAGGGCATGAGTAAAAAAAGACATACCCGTACTCCCTATGAAATCCATAGTCTTGAGGACATTATAAAAAAGACATTCCCATGCTCATTCCAACAATCAGCTTTTCAGGAGCCCTTCCCTATGTTTTTGATGCTCACTCAATTATTCAAATTTAACCTTGGGCGTGACCTTTGCTTCTGCGGGAACTTCAAAGAAGGTGGCCTTGCTAAACCCATACATCCCAGCGAGAATATTTGCTGGAAAGCTTCTTATTTTCACATTGTAGGCCTTTACTGACTCATTATAGCGTCTTCTTTCAACAGATATCCTGTTCTCTGTGCCTGCCAGTTCATCCTGAAGTCTCATAAAATTTTGATTTGATTTGAGATCGGGATATCTTTCCACTACAACAAGTAATCTGCTCAAGGCCCCTGAGAGCCCATTGTTTGCCTTGATCTTATCCGGTATATTCCCTGCGCTCCCAACCTGGGACCTCGCCTTGGTTACATCAATAAAAACATCTCTTTCCTGCTTGGCATACCCTTTTACCGTTTCCACAAGGTTTGGGATGAGATCATATCGCCTCTGTAGTTGATTTTCTACCTGTGCCCATGATGCCTTGACCGTCTCATCAAGCGTCACAAAGGTGTTGTACGTGCCCTTAAAAAAAGAATATAGAGAAAAAAGAATAATAACAATTATCGCACAAGCGATAATAATATTTCTTGTTGTTTTGGTCATTAGTGCCCTCCTTGCTTATGTTTCCATTGTATCAACAACTTCCCATAATTTTCTCACCTCTACCATATAGGCTGTAAAGAGGTCCCTTGTTTCAGATGAGGAAAACTCCGCCTTGCCTTGCTTTATATCCAGGCATTTCATAAAAATCTCCTGGTTGATAGGTATTTCTTTTGTAACAGCCTGTATAATCTCCCTCCTGGTTGGGGGTATCTCAATACCTTTAATGTGTAAAAGTCCATTAAAGATAGATATAAAGGCGGTGATTGATGCCTTGATTAACTCTGCTATCCTCTTTTGTTTTCCCCCTGTCTCCAGAAAGCCTTCCCTCAAAAGCAGGAGTTTACCCTTGATTTCCCGTTCACACTGAAGCCTGAGGTGATGAGGTTGCAGGGATATATCTTTGAGTACATCTTTGCCATACACAAGGATATAGTTTTTCTTTATGTTGAGGAATTCGAGGGGATATGAATCCAGGGAAGACTGGATATACGATTGTGTCATGAACAAGGGTGTGGCCACATTCCTTTTCCTCCATCGGGATACTGTTTCAAGAGCCCAATCCAGGTGATCTATGGCTTCTTCCGAAAGGATTATAAGAAAATTCAAATCCGAGGTGTGAGGATTGAAGTCACTTCCTGTACCACTCCCATAAAGAATGACGGAAATGAGGGTATCGTTAAAGATTTTCCTAAAATCCTCTTCTATTTCAGGAAATATCTCTTCTGGCTTTTTTATCTTGGTCATCGTTGTACCTCTCTTTAAAATCCACGGCCTGCACCTCCCCCACCGCTCAAGCCACCGCCAAAACCTCCAAATCCACCGCCAAAACCTCCAAAGCTACCGCCACCGCCACCGCCTCTGCCTCCAACTAAAAGCATAAGCAGGATGAAGGGAAGGATTGCCCTTCCCCGCCTTGTACCAAGGAGCATTGTCAAAACGATGAAAAACAGGATGAGAGAAAATAGATTGATGCGTGGTCTTTTTTGTATCGTTTTCTTCGTTTGAGAGCGTGATGTGCTGCTTCCAGTAAGAGAAATCTCTGCATCTTTTGCGATCACTGATGATACAGCTACGAGGGCGTTTGACAGGCCCTTGTCGTAGTTACCTTTTTTAAGATACGGTGCGACATACGTATCGAGTATCTCACCAACGAGTCCGTCAGGTAAGATTCCTTCAACACCATAGCCAGTTTCAATCCGTACCTTTCTTTCGGTAAGGGCAAGCAAAATAAGCACTCCCTTATCTTCCCCCTTTTTTCCAATACCCCAGGCCTCATACAGCCTGTTTGCATAATCGGCAGGGTCATTGCCTTCGATACTTTTCAGGGTGACAACAACAACGGCGGTCCCGGTCTTTTCTAATACTTCACTGGCAAGCAGGTTCATAGGACGTTCATATTGCGGTGTAATCACCTCGGCATAATCATTGATAGCCCCCTGCGGTTTAGGAAACTTCTGGGCCCCTGCTGAAGTGAGAAAAAAACAATGGAGCAATACTATAATAATGAAAAGTATAAGAGAGGCTTTTAATTTCACGTCATATTTTCTTTGTTGGATCATAGTGTATTTTTTTCATACCATATATCGTGAAAAAATGGCAAACTTTTATATGAAGCTCGGTGGTACTTCATGCTATTGATATACCAAAAAACAATTTAAAAAAGGTACCATTTTAGCTCTATGAAGATTACCTGGTGAATGAGCATGGAGATGTCTTTTTTTTTACTCCTCTAAGTCAAGGAGCACGTGTATGTCTTTTTTTACTCATGCCCTTTAATAAATGCATCGTCGTGATCCCGATAATCGGGATGTGCCAGGCTGAGCACTATTCGCATAAGCGGATAAGGCCGAGTTGCTCTACATACCGATTATCGGGATCCTGTGAGGCCCCGTGTTTAAGGGCATAGATAAAAAAAGACATACACCTGCTCCTTATAAAATCCATAACGTTGAGGGCATAGCAAAAAAAAGATATCTCCATG
>JAFDDS010000070.1 GCA_019310745.1 Deltaproteobacteria bacterium
AGCATGGCATTTCTCTGATCAGCTTTGATTCATATTTCTGAATCTGCTTTAAACAATTTTATGCTCCCCGTAATATATAGCCTAAATTTTAAATGTAAGGAATTTTCTGATGAAACAAGACCTCGAATACTTATTGGATGTTGGAAGGCAAGCAGCCCGGCTAGCAGCAGAAAGGATAAAGACCATCTATGAGCAATATCTTTCAGGTGGTAATATTAGTATCAGAGAAAAAGGTAAGGACGGTCCAGTAACTGCAGCCGACATGGCCGCAAATCAGATTATCAAAGAAAAGCTCAAAGGCATCTTTGCTGAACATGCTATTCTAACAGAAGAAGAGCCTGCTACATGGAATAACACAGGATATGAATGGGTCTGGATGATTGACCCTTTGGATGGCACAAGAGATTTTATCAAAGCCAATGGTGAATTCGTTACTATGATTGGCTTAACACATCGTGGTGAACCAACCATTGGTGTTGTGGTAGAGCCAACTACTGGGTTAGAGCTTTATGCATGCAAGGGTTTAGGTGCCTATAAAAGCTGGCTGTCTCAAGGAGATACTTCATCAAGAGTAAAAATAACTGCTACTCCAGACCTGAAAAATTTACGCCTTGCTGTCAGCCGCTCGCACAGGGATCCAAAGATAGACAAATTCATTGAAATACTTTCTGTACAGAGTGAAATTCCTTCAGGAAGTGTGGGCAGGAAGTTGGCTATGGTCATCAATGGAGAGGCAGATATATATGTGCACCCCGCCAGAGGCACAAAATTATGGGATACCTGCGCCTGTGACGTTATTGCTTCAGAGGCTGGGGGTGTTCTCTTTTCAGGAACTGGGGAGCCGATAAGCTTATGGCCTACTGGTATGTTCAACTAACCTATTAGACAAAGTGGTCTGGGCATCAAGGAATGTGTGGGGACTTAGTTAGTTCGCTACGCTCCATAATTGGAATACTGGCCCGCCCTGGCGCGACATTCCTAAAACATACTATTGTATCTGTGATGTTTCGGAAATTAAAGCCGTAGAAATCAAGCATTGCAAATCAGGCCTGCCCGCCATCTGGCAGGCGGGTCTGGGCCAGGGAGTGATGGAATGCTGGAGTGATGGTGTTAGAGAAAAAATGCAAAATTCAAAAGGTTAGAATTATTAAAAACCCTGATATTTCAAAATGTTGCAGGATTTATGAAATACTTCTCTGATGCTCATAAAATTCTATTATGGCCTTAGTAAGGGCATCCACCGTATATTCATCAGGCACTATATCTACCTTTAGCCCTTTTTCGGCTGCCCTTTGAGCAGTAATTGGTCCAATACAGGCAACCTTTGCCTTTAAAATTTCTTTAAAGATCGATCTACTTTTTAGCAGGGCCAAAAAATTATCAACAGTTGAAGGACTGGTAAAGGTAATCATATCTATTGCACCGTCTTTAAACAGCGTGCGTAATTTATGTTGACTATAGTCTGGCTTCACTGTCTTATATGCCTCAGCAACATCGACTATCGCTCCCAACTCAGTGAGTTGTTTAGGAATATAGTCCCGTGCTATTACAGGCCTTGGCAGAAGAATCCTCTTCCCATCAAGGAGTGATTGTTTTAATCCCTCCACAACACCCTCTGCCCAATACTGATCAGGAATAAGGTCAGGATTAATGCCCATATCCATTAAAGTTGCTGCGGTTCCTGGCCCTATAGCACCAATATTAATACCTTTAAGATACCGGGTATCCTTTTTTTGAAAATCCAATCGTTTAAAAAAGTATTTCACCCCATTAACACTGGTAAATAGTATCCAGTCATACTGTGAAAGACTTGTTATTGCTTTATCAAGTTCCTTCCAGCTTGCAGGGGGTAGTATGGTAATAGTCGGAAATAGTAAACACTCGGCACCTAACTCAGATAAAGTCCTGATAAAGCCTGCTGCCTGATCCTCAGGCCGTGTAACAACAATTTTCTTTCCAAATAATAGACGGGATTCAAACCAATTGAGATACTCACGCAGATTCACCACATCACCAACTACAATTATTCCGGGGGCTCCAAGATCTGAATCTTTCACCTTTTGATCAATATTGGCAAGGGTTCCAATGACTGTCCTCTGATTCGGCATTGTGCCATTGCTCACAACTGCTGCTGGAGTATCTGGTGGTTTACCCAAAGCTGTCAACTTTTTTGCTATCTTATATAGATTTGCAATACCCATAAGGAATACGAGGGTGCCAGATGATTGTGCTAAGGCATTCCAGTTTATATGTGACTCTTCCTTAGTAGGGTCCTCATGTCCGGTTATAAAAGATGCAGTAGATGCGAGATTTCTGTGCGTTAAGGGTATCCCAGCATACGCAGGCGCTGCAACTGCCGATGTTACTCCAGGGACTATCTCAAATGTAATCCCTTCCTTAGAAAGCTCTATGGCTTCCTCACCACCTCTTCCAAAAATAAAAGGGTCGCCACCTTTTAACCTTGCTACTGTTAAACCCTTCTTGGAACTGGCAACCAGAAGATTATTTATATCCTTTTGAGGCATCGTATGGTGGCCACTTTTTTTTCCCACATATATAATCTCTGCATCTGTATGCGCCAGCGATAAAAGTGATTCGTTAACAAGGTAATCGTATACAATTATATCAGCCTTTTTAAGGCATTCCCTTCCCTTTACGGTAATAAGATCGGGGTCACCTGGGCCAGCACCAATAAGGTAAACTATTCCTTTAGTTTTATCTTTCAACTTATTCATCTTTATAAAAATAATTATAAACTTCTTCCATAAATTTTTTCCAATATTTTTCCTGCCCCTGCATCTAAAAGCATACTCGCCAGAGTTGCTCCAAGTTCTTTGGCATTTTCAGGTGAGCCAATAATTGTATCCCTAAAAATAATGCCTCCATCAAGGTCAGCCACCAAGCCATCTAACAACAGGGAGTTATCCTTTAATCTTGCAAAACCAGCAATAGGGATCTGACAACCACCCTGAAGTTCCATCAGAAAGGATCTTTCAGCTTCCACCGCCACCCTTGTTGCATAATGATCCAGAAATTTTAACCTATGTATTGTTTCCTCATCATCCAGACGGAATTCAAGGCCCAAGGCACCTTGCCCTACTGCAGGCAGCATACAATCAAAAGAAAGCGGTTGTGTTACCTTATCCGCAAGACCTATCCTTATTAAACCGGCTGCGGCAACAACAATTGCCTGAATATCAACGCTCTCTAATTTTCTGATCCTGGTATCCAGGTTTCCCCTTAAAGGAACAATCTTTACATCTGATCGATAATGAAGAATCTGGGCGGCACGTCTTAAACTGCTTGTACCTATGCAAGATCCCGCTGGTAAATCTTTAATTGGTATATTATCCTTAGAAAGCATCACATCATGTGGGTCTTCTCTCTCAGGGAAGATTCCTATGCATAAAGTATCTGGCAGTTCCGCAGGAACATCCTTTAGGCTATGCACAGCAACATCTATCTCGCCTCTGCTAAGGGACTCCTCTATCTCTTTTACAAATAACCCCTTTCCTCCAATAGCGCTTAATGGTCTGTTGACGATCCTGTCACCTTTTGTTGTTATTGTAATTAAATCAACCCTGATATCAGCATAGTGGGCGGTGATTCTATCCATTACCCATTGAGCTTGAGCAAGAGCCAGCTTGCTGGCCCGGGTACCTATTTTTATAGTCATTATTGAAATACTTAAAGTGCCTAAAGTGAGCCCGCCCTGCCCGCCCTGTCGCGACTTCCTTGGCAAATATTGGAATTTCTATATTATTCATAAGTCCTGACAATACAGCCTAAGCATTACATGCCAGGTCTGGGCCAGGGGTGCGACGTGATTTGAATATACGCTTGCTTCTGATGTATCACCAATCCTGGTCTATCTTTGCTGAGTCAAGTTTTACCAGGTCTGGGCCAGGGCTAAAGTTATAAGTGCCTAAAGTGCCTAAAATTTAAAGTAAACTAAAACTTAGGCAGTTTTCTTTGACATGAGAAATCGTGCTATATCGAGATCCCGGGGTGTAGTTACTTTTATATTATTCTCCTCACCCTCAATTATCTTTACTGGTATACCCATTTTTTCAATCAGAAAAGCATCATCTGTCGCCTCTTCCCACCCATCTTTAATAGCCTTCTGATGGGCCAGATTTATATCCTCGAATTGAAAGATCTGGGGTGTCTGAATTAACCATAAGTGACTTCGATGAACGGATCGTAAGACCATGTTCTGAGCGTCTAATTCTTTTACTGTTTCTTTGACAGGAAGACCAGTAATCACTGCCCTAAATTTTTTTGCAGCCCTAATCACGTTTGTAATTAGCTCAGTTGTAACTAAGGGCCTGACACCATCATGGATAAGCACCCACCTACACAAATCGCCAATAGCCTCAAGTCCTTTTCTTACAGAATCCTGTCTCCTTTTCCCTCCAACAACAACCTTAAAAACCTTGTTTTGTTTATATCTATCCACTATCTCCCGGTTGCAATAATCCACATCATCTTCAGAAACCACAACCACGATCTTGTCAACCAGGTTGCATTTCTGAAAATGACTCAGGGTAACTGCTAAAATTGGTTTCCCGCACAGATCGATAAATTGCTTTGCCTTATTAGAACCCATCCTGGCACCAACGCCTGCAGCAGGAATAATTGCTATTACCTGGTTGGGTAAATCATTGCTTTGTTGAATTACCATGATTGTAAAAAGGTAGTAAGGTCTGTAGCTTATATGAAAGTGCCGAAAGTGAGCTAAAGTGCCTAGTTAAGTCGTCTACTACGCAACTACTCAACCATCTGACCACTCAACTACTTTCATCCTTCGTCATGGCCGAAAGGTCATGCGTGTTCGTTGTATTTGTATTTGTGAGTAGTTGGCAGCTTTTTGTGGGTTATAGGTTGCAGATTATGGGTCATGAAAAAATAAAAATGTCGTTTGTCAGCAATTCGTTGCTCTTTACTCAAACAACAAACAACGGAAAACAGGCAAACACAAGCCATTATATTTTTTTAGGCGTCTGCGCCTTTGATATCTTTCTCGTTTCTTTTTTTAGTCTATTAATCTTCCTCCTCAATATATGAACCATCCGCTTATCTCTTGCCTTCCTTGCTTCTTTTCTTTCAACCTTAAGCGCTATAATCTTTTCTTTAAGTTCTTTAACAGTGACAGCTTCCTTTTCAATCTTTTCCTTTGGGGCCTTCTCTTTTTTAATCCCCTTTGCATCTTTAATTGCCGCTAATAACTCTGCCTTTTTCATTGCATGAATACCAACCAAGTCAGTGCTTTCAGCGGCTACCTCTTTTAACTCCTTAACGGTCATTCGATCTAAATCCTTTCCCTTGCTTTCCTCTTTTTTCTCTGCACCCATATTTATCTCCTTACATTACTCCTTCTTAAAAAATGGTTTAAATAGATCAATTGGAATTGGAAACAGTGTAGTTGAGTTGTTCTCGGCTGAAACCTCCCGTAGTGTTTGAAGGTATCGTAACTGTAGAGCAACCGGAAAATCTTCTATCGTTTTAGCTGCCTCTGCCAGTTTGCCAGCAGCCTGAGCCTCCCCTTCAGCATTAATAACCTTTGCCCTTCTCTCTCTTTCAGCCTCTGCCTGCTTTGCCATAGCCCTCTGCATCTCCTGGGGAAGATCAATATGTTTTACCTCCACATTAGAGACCTTGATCCCCCAGGGATCAGTATGCTTATCAAGTATTTCCTGCAAGGTTGCATTTATCTTGTCTCGCTCTGATAAAAGCTCATCTAACTCCACCTGTCCGCACACACTTCTTAGGGTTGTCTGGGCAAGCTGTGAGGTAGCAAATAGGTAATTCTCTACCACAATAACAGCATTGCTTGGATCCATGACCCTAAAATAGATAACCGCATTCACCTTAATGGAGACATTATCCTTTGTGATGACATCCTGGGGAGGAACATCCATGGCCACAAGG
>JAFDDS010000071.1 GCA_019310745.1 Deltaproteobacteria bacterium
AGGATTATTGACTATTGCCCTCGCAATAGCAACTCTCTGCTGTTCCCCACCTGAAAGCTGAGGAGGATAGTAACCCTCTTTGTTTGTCAGGCTTAAATACCTCAGTGTCTGATGAACCTTTTTCCGTATCATAGATAAAGGAAACCCTATTATTTCCAGAGTGAGGGCTACATTTTCAAATACATTACGCCTTGGAAGTAACTTGAAATCCTGAAAGACTACCCCTATGCTTCGACGTAACAATGAAAGGTCCCGATCCTTGATCCTGTTAAGATTCCTTCCATCGACGAGTGCATTCCCGCTTGTTGGTCTCTCTGCACAGAAAATTATTTTTAACAATGTAGTCTTTCCTGCACCGCTAGGCCCAGTAATGAAAACGAACTCCCCTTTTTTTACTGTCAGGTTTATATCCAACAGTGCTGGATTTTTTGAGCCAAAATTTTTATACAACTGAAATAATTGGATCATTTTAAAAGAAAATAGAAATTAACGCACTTCTCTCATCCCCGCTGAAACAGCGGGAAGAATGTTTCAACAGACTGAAAAATTTTTCAATTTCAATACGTTATAGAAATTCTGATATATTAAATTAGGCTGGTCAATCACTTCTAACCTATAAAAACTGGTAGGATATTACGAGGTTAATAATGTATTACTTAGCACAAGGCTATATCAATCTTGCTCGTTCCACGTTAACAATACGCGAGCTAAACGTTTTACATTTTTACTTGGCATATGCAACAGCCCTGGTTTCTCTTATGACTGTCACCTTAATCTGTCCTGGGTAGGCAAGGCCTTTTTCTATTTTTTTTGCTACCTCACTGCATATCATTGTTGATTCAAAATCATCTACCTTATCGCTCTCTACTATTATCCTAATCTCTCTGCCCGCTTGAATGGCATACGACTTATTAACACCTTTAAAAGACATGGCTATCTCTTCCATATCCTCCAATCGCTTCACATACGTCTCGTACATCTCTCTTCGAGCGCCAGGTCTAGCGCCAGATAAGGTATCGGCTGCTTGAAGAAGGATATCCATAACAGACGTGGCCTGAATATCCTCATGGTGAGCAGCTATAGCGTGAACTACTTGCTCAGATTCACCGTATTTCTTGGCTAAATCTGCCCCTATGGCTGCGTGCGCCCCTTCTACCTCATGATCTACTGCCTTTCCGATATCATGGAGAAGTCCGATTCTTTTGGCCTGTTTCTCATTCAACTTTAACTCCGATGCCATTATACCACACAGGAAGGCAACCTCCATAGAATGCTCTAACACATTCTGGGCATAACTTGATCTATATTTCAGGCGCCCGATTAATTTAATCAATTCTGGATGGATACCGTGAAGTCCAATATCAAAAGTAGCTTGCTCTCCGGCTTCTTTAATGTATGTCTCAATTTCTCTGCTCACTCTTTCTACGATCTCCTCAATCCTTGCCGGGTGAATCCTGCCATCTTCAATGAGCCTCTCCAAGGCCATCTTAGCAACCTCCCTCCTGATCGGATTAAACCCTGACAGGACTACGGCTTCAGGCGTATCATCAATTATAAGATCTATTCCGGTAGCAGCCTCTAAAGCCCTAATGTTCCTTCCTTCTCTCCCGATAATCCTTCCTTTCATCTCATCATTTGGTAAATTAACCACAGAGACACTCTCTTCAGCCACATAATCACCGGCATATCTTTTAATGGCCAAGGCCAAAATCTCCTGTGCCTTTCTATTTGAGATTTCTCTCGTCTCAGCCTCTATTTTCTTTATGAGCTTGGAAGCCTCATGGCGTGCCTCTGATTCCATAGAAGAAACGAGCATTTCTTTTGCCTCGTTTACTGAAATACCGGCAATCCTCTCTAATTTCTGCCTCTCTTCTTCAATCAGCTTATTGAATTCTCCCTCCTTATTTTTTAAAGCATTGTCCCTATTCGTTAGGGCTGCTTCTTCTTTGGCAAGTAGTCCCTCTCTTTGCTCAAGCTGTTCTATCCTCTTGTCTAAGGTTTCCTCTTTTTGGAACAATCTTCTTTCCTGACTCTGTAGCTCCTTTTTTCTTGACTTTGTTTCATCCTCAAAATCAAGTTTCATTTGATAAAGCTTGTCTTTTGCCTGTAGCTGAGCTTCTTTTCTAATTGTTTCTGCTTGTTTGCTGGCGTCAAGGATAAGCTTTCTCGAATAGTCTTCTGCGGAATCGAGCTTATTCTCTAACATCTTTTTACGAACAACAATACCTATAGCTGCACCTGCTATAATTGCTATTAATGCAACAATAACTAACGGGGTAACTGACATATGTTCATCACCGCCTTTTATTTATTAAGATTTTTCTTTCGGCAAAAAGAGAGGGTTGATAGAGGTTTAGCGGAATGATAGATAATGGATACTACGCAAAGCTTACTAACACAAAGCGCTAAATGGTATTCTTAAAAAATAGAGAAATTTGCGAATCAAGTATCCTACATAAGGTTTATTTCTTGTATCTCTAAATTCATTTTTACTCAATTTCTTCCAACGGTTGTAATATCTTTACCTATTCTATTATAAAGTCACGCGACAATTCATTCCTCAGCCCTAGGCCTATCAATCCACTCTTTTTATTTTCCCCCGCTGCAATGCCGTGTCGGCAGTTCTTTTTGAACCTAAGCTCACGCAGGTGGGCATTCCGTTACCCCATTAGGTCTTTTTCACCATCTAAAAAGACACACAAGGACAAGAGGGAACTCCCTTTTACATTAGTGTTGGCTCAAAAATCTTCCGCCAATCACGAACATAGCAGGGGAATAATTTAGTTTATTGCTAAATCCAAACGTTGTAGTAATCTCTTGGATCTGTTATTGATTTCGGCTAATAGAACCTCCTTTTCTTTAATAAGCTGAAAATAATCTCCTGCGATATCAAGCGCAGTTAAAATAGCCTTCTTGTCTTCAGATAGTTCCTTTTTAAACTCATTGATCTCTCTCAGCTTTTTGTCCACGTACTCTGCCGCCTTCAATATCTGTTCTCTATCATCAGATCCCCTTATAGCATACTCTGTATCCTTTATTCTAATTGTAACATTATCGTCCATAGTACATATCTGATAAGTCTATTCAGTAAATTCGTTTATCTTTTCTAAAAGAGTTGCTATTCTTTTTCGTATTACGTCTCTATCAATCTCTGAGGTTTTTATCTCCTTAGTAAGCGAGCCAATCTTCTTCTCCTGGCCATGCATATTCCTTTCGAAGCTAGCCTTTTCCTCATTAAGAGAGCTCACAAGTGAAATGAGCGATTCAATCTTCTCTTCCAATATGTCAAATTGATTTAATTCGTCTAATCTCATAGAGGCTCTAAATTTTTCTACCTTCGTAGTATATCTTGTTTGAAAAAAAAGTCAAGCGATAAGAAAATAAGGTAGCGTAGGCGTGTAAACAAATTGGATAGAGTACAGGGGGGAATTTTTTCTTAAATAATTCTAAAAAACCGTAAAACAAAAAAAAGGATTCCGACAACCAAGCCAAACAAGGCACAGATCTGTGCGAGCAAAAAAAGGTAAAACAACGTAACCTTAATGTTCTTATCCCGTTCATATGGCCTTTTTCTTTTCGTTAGCCCGGTAGTCATATTACGTGGAATATAAGGTTAATGGTTGGTTGTCAGTAGTCTGTTGTATCTTTATTACCAGGCATTGAGTGCCTTGTTGAAATTTAAGCACTTAAGGTAATCTAAGAGTAAAAAACATCTAAGGTTGTTTAGTTAAGGAATTGTATATTATAAGGAAAGGTTTAAAAATCCTTACAGATTACTTTTTTCTTGCTTCGAGAGAGGCCTTGATCTTCTTTAATCGTAAGAAGCTTTCTCTTTCTATTTCTTCCATTCTCATTTCTATATGCTTAATCGTTGCCTTTAGCCTGGGGATAACAATGTGCTCTAATGCATTAACCCTTCTTTTTGTCTTTTCTACCTCTTCGGCAATTCTCCTGACCGATTCTTCTATCTCAGCCAGTTTCACAATTGATAAAATTGACTCCTCAAAATTCTTGGCGGCATCATCAAGTTTCGCATTTGTACTTAAAAAACCATAGCCTCTTTCATGTACCCGCCGAATTAAATTATCTACTTTCATAATAGGGACTGAGACACCCATTATATTTTTAGTCATAAAATCTAAGTTTATATCTCTAAGCGTGATACCGCTAATCTGTTCTAAATCCCGCGACCCTAACAAAACTTCAGCCATTAAAAGATTATAAAAAGCGAGCTTTAGGTTTTCTTCTACCCTCTTTCTTGCGTCCTTATATTCTTTAATTACTACCATGAACTCAGAAATCAATGCATCTCTCTTTTCCTTCAAAAGCCTGTGCCCTTTATCAGCCAGCTTTACCCTCCTTCTGAGCTTCAATAATTCCATCCTTGTGGGCTTAACATTTTGCAGAATCTCTACCATCTATTATTCTTCTCCTACCTTCACTACAGACTCTTTTTTATAATATTGTTTCACGTATTTTTCATCTATTCTTTTCAGCTCCCCCTCTGGAAGTGTTGAGAGAAGTTCCCACCCTAAATTAAGTGTTTGCTCAATAGTTCTATTTTCATCTACTCCCTGTTTGACAAACCTCTCTTCAAAAATATCTGAAAATTTTAAATTGAGGAGATCCCTTTCGCTCAATGCCTCCTCGCCTACAACTGCAACGAGGCTCCTCACGTCCCTTCCTTCAGCATAGCCAGAATAACATTGGTCAGACACTCCTAAATGATCCGCCCGTGTCCTGCCTTCCCCAATCCCTTCATTCATGAGCCTCGAGAGGCTAGGGAGAACATCTACGGGAGGGTAGATTCCTTTTCTGTGTAATTCACGCGAGAGGACAAATTGTCCCTCGGTTATATACCCGGTCAGGTCAGGCACCGGATGCGTTATATCATCATCTGGCATGGAGAGAATTGGCATCTGAGTGATAGAGCCTTTTTTCCCTACGATTCTTCCTGCCCTCTCATAATGGCTTGCTAAATCAGTATACATGTAACCCGGATATCCTCTTCTTCCAGGAACCTCTTCTCGTGCTGATGAAATTTCTCTCAGGGCTTCACAGTAATTAGTCATATCAGTGAGAATAACCAATACATGCGTGTCGTAATTAAAGGCCAAAAACTCCGCAGCGGTAAGGGCCATTCTTGGTGTAATGATCCTCTCGATGGCCGGGTCATCGGCCAAATTGATAAATGAGACGATCCTCTCCAAT
>JAFDDS010000072.1 GCA_019310745.1 Deltaproteobacteria bacterium
TTCTTTTCTCTATCAATAGAATCAACATTCTTTTCTGTATGCAATCCTATCCTCTTTTTCTCAAACCATGGAGGTGACGCATAAAACATATCATCAAAGGATAATATATCTCTGAGCACAAATGGCTGTTCACATGGTGTATAAGCGGTCCTATCCCTTTTTGTATAAATATCAATCTGTGCAGGATTACCCAAAATCCTTAAGGTATTTGCACCAACAATACATGCACCCCCTCCACCAATCATAACAATCTTCACTGTGGCCTCCCTGTTTACAATTGATTTTATTGTTAGTTGGAAGGTAAGATATACTCCATAAATTCTTCAATGCAAGAAAAAAATAAAAGGAGGCCTCGTGCCATTAGAATTTCACTCTCTCAGCCATGGCCGGATTGCCTTTGGCTTTTTTAACATTGATACCGATCTTCTCCTCTTGGAGAAATACTTCTTTTTTGCCCATTTATTCTGTAATACGGTAGAAAAAATAGCTTCATGGAGGGACCATAAGGTGGACAATTTTGTCTTACCAGGATATGTAATCGAGAGATTTGGGGATATAGGTAACCTTATGGATGCAATCCATGGTATAGATCTAAGAGGCTTTATAGGGGCTGTTTATCAACTTTTTCCGTTTCCTCAGAGTCCTGAGGAATTCAAGCAAAAATTCGATGGAGTAGCAAATAGAGCAGTGGTAGAAAACCTCATTAATCAATGGGGCCAACCAGTCAAGATTTTGGTTGAGGTAGAAGCTCAATCACAGAGAGTAGAAATAGCTGAACTTCTCTTTAGCAAGGCAGCCTTTCATGAGTTGGTGGCTTATGTATGGCGAGGAGGAATGCCCGGGTGGCAGGATAACCTCAGGCCGGACTATGTTATAGCAATGAAAGACGCTATTAACACAAGTATATCTCCTATTTTTGAGAATTTTGAATTGTGAATGTAGGCACTATTTCATTATTCTATGACCAAATAATTTTTTGGATCAAGTCTCACCATTGCATCAGGTATATATTCTGTGTCATGGTCCTTTAAGAGCTTTAAGAAGACCCCTGATTCAGTAGATGATAGCTGTATAATAAGATTAAAGAGGTCATCCAGATTGTTACACGGAAAAGGAATCCCTTTTTCATTTACCTCAGTAATATGCCTGTGCGAGAGGGCTGAAAACCATACCTCAAGGTCAAATTCTTTCGCTATCTTTTTAAATCCCTCAAATATATCTCTGCCGGCCTCTGCGAAATTAACACCATCGACAATGAGAGTGTTTGGTTTAAAATTAACTTCACTTGCTAGATTAGTAAGGCTTTTGTGCAGTCTGTTAAGATCAAAACTTTTTCTTAAATATGCAAAGATTATCTTGTTTTTATCCAAGAGGGCCCGAGCCTCATGTTCATTTTCAATATTTAGGACCGCAACGAGATCGTAGAGAATCGCATTATAATACGCGGCAACCTTTTCTGGTGTATCTTTGAGGGAAACATGCACTAGTTTTTCCTCACGAAAGAGCTTATCAAATGCAATATGCATGAGACATGAGGTTTTACCGACACCTGCCCGGGCTATGAGCACCCCTAAATTACCTTTGCCCAATTCTCTATAGGCTGAGCTTTCCAGTATCTTTAAAGGGCTGACCTTTAAAAAATCTTTCATGCTTCCCTCCCTTTTGGTTTTTAAACCGTTTGTCACTATCAGGGACTGGGGATATCAGCCTTAGGCGGATTTCACCAGTCCAATCATAAAAATGGTTATGAACGGTTATGATTTTTCCTTATACTTTAATTTTAACTCCTCTTCTACTGATACAGGCACCTTCGAATATCGGGAAAACTCCATAGTGAATTCCGCCTTTCCTTGACTCATTGACCTTAATGTCGTCGCATACCCAAACATCTCTGCCAGAGGAACCTCTGCCTCAACTGTTGTAAATACCCCATCTTCTGCCGAGCTCATAATTAATCCCCTGCGCTGATTTATTGAAGACATTATATTTCCCTGGAACTCAGATGGACCCTCTACGGCTACCCTCATAATCGGTTCCAGTATCACAGGTTTTGCTTTAACATAGGCCTGCTTAAAGGCACCTACAGCAGCCTGGATAAATGCTCTTTCGGAGGAATCAACTGCATGATGTTGTCCATCATTAACTGTCATTTTTATCCTAAGAACTGGATACCCTATCAAACGACCCTTTTTAAGACAGGATCTGAACCCCTTATCAACTGCAGGGATAAATTCAGTAGGGATAACACCACCTTTTACTTCACTTACAAATTCATACGTACCCTCTTTTAAGGGCTCCATAAATCCGGCAACCCGCCCATATTGGCCTGCTCCACCGGTCTGCTTCTTATGAATATAATTAAACTCCACCCTCCGTGAGATGGTCTCTCGATAGGCTACCTGAGGAATACCTGTATCCACCTCTGCTCCAAATTCCCTTTTCATTCTTTCCACATATATCTCAAGGTGTAATTCTCCCATCCCTGAGACAATAGTTTGGCCGGACTCCTTGTCGACCCGGGATCGAAATGTAGGATCTTCTCTAATAAATCGGTTCAAAGCCTTCGCCATATTGTTAGCAGATTTATTATCTTTTGGTGATACAGTTAAAGAAATCACCGGTTCCGGAACAAAGATTGAGGTCATAGTATAGTTTAAGGTGCCATCAGTGAAGGTATCCCCGGAAAAACAGTCAACCCCGAAAAGGGCAACAATGTTTCCTGCATTAGCCTTAGAAATATCCTCCATTTCGTCGGCATGCATACGGATGAGCCTCCCTGCTTTTATCTTTTTCCTCGTTCTGGTATTTATCAGAGTATTCCCTTTTTTAATGGAACCCTGATAGATCCTGAGATAGGTGAGTTGTCCATAGGGAGTTATCTCTAATTTGAATGCCAAGCTGACTAAGGGTTCATGAGGGTTTGGTGAAATTGATACTTCTTTTTCTTCCTGATCCATATCCAATGCACTAACTTCTACATCTGCTGGTGAAGGAAGATAGTTTGTAACAGCGTTGAGTAGCGGCTGAACCCCGATATTTTTATATGCTGATCCAACAAAAACAGGGGTCAGCTGTCTCGAAATAGTTCCTTTTCTTACTGCTCTGCTGATCAATTCCTCAGTTACTCTATCTTCGAAAATTGCCTCCATCAAGTCATCTGAAAACATGGAAACGGCCTCCAGCAACTCCTCTCTTTTTGAGGTGGCCTCATCAAGGAAGGACGATGGAATCTCTCTTATTGTAACATTTTCACCAAATGGTCCTTCAAAATAGATAGCCTTCATGGCAACCAGATCTATCACACCAGAAAAATTTCCTTCCAGTCCTATAGGTATCTGCATAAGCACAGCATTATGATTCAACTTTTCCCTGAGCTGATCTACTACCCGATATGGATTGGCGCCTGCTCTATCACATTTATTGATAAAGGCAACTCTTGGCACTTTATACCTATTCATCTGCCGGTCAACGGTAATGGACTGGGATTGCACACCTCCTACCGCGCACAGGACCAGTATGGAACTGTCAAGAACCCTGAGTGCGCGCTCAACCTCAATGGTAAAATCAACATGCCCGGGTGTATCGATAATATTAATCTTATACCCCTTCCATTCACAGTAGGTGGCTGCAGAGGAAATAGTAATACCTCTCTCCTTTTCCAGCTCCATAGAATCCATTGTGGCGCCAACCCCATCTTTTCCCTTTACCTCATGGACGGCAAATATCCTTTTTGTATAGTAAAGCATTCTTTCTGTCAGGGTGGTCTTACCTGAATCAATATGGGCACTGATTCCTATGTTTCTTAAGTATTGAATATCATCATCCATCAACAGCTCCTTTTGTACGTAACGCAGTCCTTTAATTTGAGTGTAACACTTCAATAGGACTCGCTCAAATGAAACCCATGTTACATACTACCAATAGAGGAATATAGCAAGGAAGAATTTCTTGAAATGGTAATAGAAAAAGATTTAGTAAAGAAAGGTTTTTCACTCATCAGTTTTGTTCAATTCTCATTTCACTAAAAATCCTATCCTCCCATTGACAGCAAAACACAAGGGTGTTATGTTGTTATTAAAATAAAAGCCTTTTTATACAATTAATGGAGAGGATTATGGATAAGAAAAAAAGAGGTCCTGAACCTGATAGATATGAAGACTTTTTAAATGACCTCAGTCACTTTTCTGCAAAATATGAAGAAAAATACCTTGCGGATAGCATTGGTAAAACTCCTTCTGAAGGTGAGATTACTTTAAAGGTTGGTGAAGCTGTCAAAGAGATTAGACAAAAAAAAGGTTTGAGCTTGAAAGATGTTTCCCAGCGAACAGGATTACCACCTGAATTATTAATGGAGATAGAAAAAGGGAACATATCTCCACCCTTGGGTTCCATTATCAAACTGGCAAAGGCACTTGAAATGAAAATGGGCTATTTTATATCAGGTGCTGAAGACCTTCCTTCCACAATTGTACGAAAAAATGACCGGAAGCTCATATCCAGATTTGACTCTAAAAAAAGCCAGACATATGGATACGAATTTATATCCCTGGCTCCTCACAAAAAAGACCGGCATATGGAACCTTTCCTGGTAACACTGGAGCCATCTGATGTTGAAGAACGTTCTTCTCATGATGGTCAGGAATTTATTTTTGTTCTGGAAGGTACAATGGAGGTTCACCTGGGAGAGGAGACTCATCTTCTCGAACCAGGCGATGCTATTTACTACGATTCAACTGTTTCACATCTCGTAAAATGCCATGGTAGAGAAAAGACAAAGATATTAGCTGTACTCTATGCTGAATAAGAAGAGAGATGGTAGCTGACAATAATGTTATATGATTGAGGGTAGAAATTTTATAGTGGTGATAAAATGATTGTGTTTGACCTAAGTTGCTCAAATGGACACAGCTTTGAAGGTTGGTTCAAGGATCTCGAATCATTTAATGAGCAAAATTCCAAGGGGATGATCACATGCCCCTTTTGTAAAAGTACAAATATAAGCAGGGTGCTCTCTCCGGTAGCCATCAAGAGTAGCCAAGGAGAAAAAAAACCGAGAGAGATTGAGCCTGATTATAAAAAACTCGCCGGCGGTGTAATGGAGTATATAAAAAATAATTTTGACGAT
>JAFDDS010000073.1 GCA_019310745.1 Deltaproteobacteria bacterium
ATTAAGACTCTTTTCATCTATAACAGCAAGAACAACAGCATCATGAGGTTTCATAGTCCCTCTGGATTTAAATCTCAGATCCAGGGTTTTAAGCTCAACGGTCTCAAGCAATACTGGTTCTATAAACATGAATACAAAAACGATCAACAATGTAAGATAGATTGTGATAGAGAAGGGATTTATCGAAAACAACAACTTAAATCTTTTATTCATTTACTATCCCTTATATAAGGTATTATAGGTTTGAGTCGTTGTATTTATCAGAAACAATTATTTTAATGAGTATTGATTACATTAGGTTAATCATATATGGTAAATAGCCATTAAAGTCAAGAAGACACGCAAACGAGGGATAATTTGATTGACAAATTTCTGAGGAGACTGATAAATTAATTTTATACCAGTGTCTCGGTTGATACTCATACCTTTCCTTCAAATTTTGACCAGATACCGTTTTCTTTTAAGGAGAAAACCGCTTTTTATGCAATAATATGCGTGACAGTTTAAAAAAATCCCAACCTCAGACATTGATATTCACAGACCTCGATGGCACCCTCTTAGATGATCAAACCTACGATTTCAGCCCAGCAATACCTGCCCTCAAGATTATTCATTCACGGAAAATTCCTCTTATCTTGGTAAGCAGTAAGACCCGAGCTGAGATTGAATTTTTTGAGGAGTCATTGTCTCTTGAAAGCCCCTTTATTTCAGAAAACGGTGGGGGTATATATTTCCCAACTGCCTTTTCAATACCGAAGGAATATTCTTGTGAGAAGGTTGTTGGTTTTAAGGCACTCTTTATGGGTAGGCCTATAAAAGAGGTGCTCGAGAGAAGCAGGAAGCTAAAGGATAATTTTAACTTCAAAGGTTTTTCCGAGATGCCTGTTCAAGAGATTGCATCTTTGACAGGTCTCACATTAGAGGATGCTCTTCGTGCATCCAAAAGAGAGTTTGATGAACCCATACTATTGCAGGACTCTCTTGATGATAGGGAGATATTTTGCGAGAAAGCGGCACAGCATGGCCTTGATTGTGTATTCGGTGGGCGTTTTATTCATCTATTTATTGGCGGAAATAAGGGGAGGGCTGTAGAGACAGTTCTGGATATTTATAATCAACGAAAGGGGGCAACTTTTTCTATTGCTCTTGGAGACAGCCCAAATGATATATCCATGTTAAAGGCGGTAGACAAGGCTGTGTTGATGCAAGGGAGAGATGGCACCTATATAAAGGGTCTTGCTCATCTTGATATTATTAAGGCAGAGGGAAATGGCCCTGAGGTCTGGAACAGGGTGATGTTGTCTATTTTAGAAGATCTTAGAAATTGAAAGCTGATGCCGAAAGCTGAACGCTAACTGGATGCTTATTATGATTCCGACAATACAATGGGATAATAACTGTATCTCTATTATTGATCAGCGAAAACTCCCCAGAAAAAAAGAATGGCTTGTCTGTAGAACATTTCAGGATGTTATTACTGCAATCAGAGAAATGGCTATAAGAGGTGCTCCAGCTATTGGTGTAGCTGCGTCCATGGGTCTTGCATTAGGTTCTCAAACTATTATAACGGAAAACTACGAAACCTTTAAGAGAAGATTTTTAGAAATGGCCCGGCAAATGAAATTAGCGAGGCCAACAGCAGCTAACCTAAGATGGGCAGTTGAGAAAATGATAAAGGTTGTAGAAATGATGAATCATAATGCTGCGGAGGAAATCAAAGAAGCCCTTAGAAAGGAATCCCAGATTATTTTAGAGACCGATATTCAAATAAATCAAAATATCGGTCAAAATGGACTACAACTTATTCCAGATAATGCAACGATACTTACCCACTGCAATGCTGGTGCCTTAGCTACAGGGGGATATGGTACTGCCTTGGGTGTTATCAGGGCGGCTCATGAGGCTGGGAAAGATATCCACGTGATTGTTGACGAAACACGGCCATTACTCCAGGGCGCTCGCCTTACAGCATTTGAATTAATGGAAGAAAATATCCCAGTCACAATAATCGTCGATAGTGCAGCAGGTTATTTCATGCGAAAAAAGACGATAGATTTAGTAATAACTGGTGCTGACCGAATAGCCTCAAATGGAGATACAGCGAATAAGATTGGTTCCTACCAATTGGCCGTACTCGCGAAAGAAAATGAAATCCCTTTTTATGTTGCTGCCCCTCTTTCAACCTTTGATCCTGATCTAAAAAACGGGGACCTGATACCTATTGAAGAAAGAGACCCCAGAGAGGTTACTTCCTTTAATGGTCATCTGCTTGGCCCGAAGGGTGTGGATGCCTTGAATCCTGCTTTTGATATAACTCCGGCCAAATACATTTCTGCCATAATAACTGAGAGAAAAATTCTTAAACCACCGTATAAAGGCAGTATTAGTGATCTGTTTCGAACAGATGTGAAATAAGGTAATAAAAATTAATGTAAGGTCGCCTACACCTCTTTTTCTCGTGAAGGTTCCTTTCCCCTAAAGCTTTGAGTCGCTATAAGGTAGATAAACGCAGCTACAAGGAAGCTGGGAATAGCACCTCCTACCTGCAAGTACCTGCCAAGCCAGAACACGAATGAACCAATCACCAAGCAGCCAAATGCTGTCCAATGGATCCCTTTTGTATACCAGTAAGCACCATGCGTAAACAGGTCATCAGTCAGCAGTGTTCGCTTCTTGGTAAAAAAGTAGTCTGCCAATACAATTCCGAATAGAGGACAGAAGATAAAGCCGATGATTTCTAAAAAATGGACATATGTTCCTGGGTAGCCAGCAAAGATGAGTGCGATAATAGTCCCGAGGGCGCCTCCGATAATAACCCCTTTTTTCTCTCCCAATTTTGGATAGATATTGAGGGCAGAAATCGAAGTAGAGTAGATATCTAAAAATGTGGTGGTAAAGGTAGAGAAGAGCACGATAATCATAGCAGGAACCACGAGTCCAAAGGAGACCATCACCTCCAATACCATTGATTCTGGAGTTGGCGACTTGGTGGCTAATGCAGCGCTTAATCCAATAAAGTACATCCATGAACTGATGATGAAATATCCAACCCATGTTCCCCAAAAGCTGCTGCTATCATTTTTTGCATATCGAGAGTAGTCACACACGAGTGCTAGCCATGAAATAGGCATAATTATTACGTAATCGAGCCCTACCATAAAGGGAAGATCACCCGTTGAGCGAACCTCAAGCAATTGAGAGATCCCATACTCCTTGAATACTACATAGGTCATTATAATACAGAGAATCACCAGCGCAGTTACCGCTATACGATGAAGCCATTTCCAAAATCGGTATCCAACAAGAGCCCATAAGGTCGTTACCACACCAAGAAAAAGTATCCAGAACTTGAGGGTAAAGATTGAGGATTCCTGGGTAAAGGTGGCGGCTGTCTGACCCCCAATCCATACCATGACCGCAGTCCATCCGATGAGCTGGAAAATATTCAGTACTGCCGGTATATATGATCCACGGACACCAAAAGCTGGCCGTGTGCTCACCATGGTAGGAATACCCCATGTGCTGCCGATAATTCCACCCAGGGCCAGGGGAGTGTTTCCGATAATGTGGCCCAAGATAATTACTATTAACCCCGTAATGTATCCCATGGGCACCAGAATACCCCCGGCCCATATCTCGGCCAGAGAAACAGCTGCTCCAGCCCATAGGAGGAAGAAATCGAAGCCATTCAGTGTTCTTTGGCTTCTCGGAATTGGTGTAACGCCATTCATGGTGTGCCTCCATTTAATGTTAATAACCAAACAATCCGGGCTCTCAAACCTTTATCTTCTGTGTTATCTTGAGAACCTTTTTAACTACCTCATCTGGATTTTTACCAATAACCCGCACGATGGGTTCTTTGCCTACATCCCCCCTGTCAAAGATAATATCCGGGATTTCACCTTGCTTTAGTATTTCTTGTGTGCCCCATTCCAACGAGGAACCCTCTTGTTTTTTTATCTGTAGGGGCTCGTCCGCCCTATCAAAGCTGCGGACCTGTAAACCGACATGTTTGCATGTTTGTATAATTTTTTCCGAGAATCGGATGTTCATTACCGATCGGAAATTCGGATTATGTTTTATCAAGGTAAGGATAATGCTGGCAATGTGCCGGGAGCTGCCAAACTCCGGACCTGAAAAAGTAGCAATAGAGTCATTTAATTTTGTGATTCGACCAGGAAAGGCAGCTATATCCTCGAATTTTTCTGCAAAGGGGAGTGCGTACCCTAAATTAGAATGAACCTCAGGAATCAGATTACCGATTTTGTTTTTTTGTAATTTTTCAAGGGCAGCCTTTAGATCCTCTAATACCTGAAAGCGTGCCTTTTCCCTTGCAATGATTGCATAAGGGTTGGTTGGACCATGTCCTTTTCCCAGAGAAAGAGAAAATCTGATGGCAGTTGTCATAAAGGATTTGACCCTTTCAACTGCTGTTTGAACCGTGCCTCCCTTCGCAAGTTCTGTGGCAAGCGCGGATGCAAAGGTGCACCCAGTCCCATGGGTATTTTTGGTAGGGATACGAGGCGTAGGGTATTCGTAGAATGTATTTCCATCAAAAAGGAGATCTACAATTTCTCCTTTCATATGCCCTCCTTTTACCACCACATTTCTGGCTCCTAAACTATAAATATGGCGGGCTGCCTCTTTCATTGTCTTTAGATTGTTAACTTCAATACCAGCAAGTACCGAGGCTTCAGGGAGGTTTGGAGTCACGACAAAGGCAAGCGGGATCAACAATTCGCGTAGGGCCTTTTGAGCCTCTTCTTTAAGGAGAGAATCCCCACTTTTTGCCACCATTACGGGGTCTACAATAACGCGCTTTATTCGGTATTGTTTTATTTTCGCGGCAACCAAACTGACGATTTCCGAGCTCGAGAGCATGCCTGTCTTAACTGCATCGACACCAATATCTTCAACTACCGAATCAATCTGTTTTTCGATGAATTCCAGCGGCAATTCAAGGATGGCCTGAACCCCAACTGTATTCTGCGCAGTAAGCGCTGTGATTACGCTCATACCATATCCGCCCAATACAGTGATGGTTTTTAAATCAGTTTGTATTCCTGCTCCACCTCCGGAATCTGAACCAGCAATAGTTAAAATCCTTTTCATAGCTGCCCCTCTT
>JAFDDS010000074.1 GCA_019310745.1 Deltaproteobacteria bacterium
TTTAAAGAGAGTCCTTTCAATCTCACACCGGATCCACGATACCTCTTTCTGAGCCCTCATCACAGGGAAGCCCTTGAGCACCTTCTTTATGGAATTAACGAACGAAAGGGCTTTATTGCTATTACTGGGGGTATCGGTACAGGCAAGACCACCTTGTGCCGGGCTCTTTTAGACCAGTTAGATAAATCTACGAAGAGCGCCCTGATATTTAATTCCTTTATCAATGAGAAAGAACTTTTAGAGATAATAAATCAGGAATTTGGCATTCACCTGGATCCTGGAGTGCAAACAAAGAAGGAACATATTGACAGACTTAACCAGTTCCTGCTCAAGACTTATAGTGGGGGGGGTAATGCGGTACTTTTGATAGATGAAGCTCAAAATCTTTCTCACACGGTTCTTGAACAGATACGGATGCTTTCGAATTTAGAAACAGAAAAAGAGAAACTGATTCAGATAGTTCTCGTTGGACAGTCTGAATTGAAGGAGCTTTTGGCCTCTTCCTCGTTAAGACAGCTTAATGAAAGGATAATGGTTCGCTATGAGCTGAGGCCTTTGGCCCACATGGATGTCCAGGGATATGTGGAACACAGATTGGTGGTGGCAGGCGGCAGGGGAAATTTGAGGTTTACAAAGGGCGCTTTCAAGGCAATTTATCGTTACTCTCAAGGAAATCCGAGAAGGATCAATGCTGTTTGTGATCGAGCACTCCTTATTGCATACGCCAGGGAAAAATATACCATATCGAAAGGAATGGTTGGGAGCGCTATAGAGGAAATCCGTGGAGATATAGTAGCAGAGTATGAAATAAAGGGGTGGTTTTGGAAAAGAGTTGTGTCACCTATTATGCTCCTCTTGTTACTAATCATAGTCGCAGGTTTTGCTGGATGGAGTTTCAGAGAGCATATTTTAGACTTCTTTTCAGATAATCAAAAAATGGCTGTAATGACAACTAAGGATGCTCAATCAAAGGCTCTCAAAACCAAAAAGCCAGCAGCAACCATATTTCTTGATGAAAAGACGAGTCTTGCAGGTCTCTTTAATCTTTACAATAATAAGACAAAAGCGGACCGTAATTATGTAAACGAACAAAATGTAGGAATGGTTTCTTTCTATGTAGAACCGAAATATTTTTTGAGGTTCAAAAAACCATTTCGCGTTCTTTTACCTCACCTTTCACCTTCTGAAACTTCGAGCCCTTTTTCAGCAGGGATGGCTTCCAGTCTCGGCTCATTGCCTGAGTATCTCCTTATCCGTGAAGTGGCAACCGATGGTGCAATCGTGGTAGATGCCGGCGGCAAGGACAGGCAGGTTAAAAAGGATTTTTTTAAAAGCTACGGGGAGCAGAAGGTTTCCTGGATCTATTCCTATAAAGGCAAAAAAATAGATTTAATTAAGGGGATGAATACTCCGAGCGTCTTGAATGTGCAGAAGATTTTAAAAAGCCTGGGATATCTGGTGGAGCTTACCGGCGTCTATGACAATGCAACATTTCGTTGTGTAATCAAATTCCAGAGCTATTTTGGGCTTAGTCCCGATGGAATTGTGGGTCCCAGGACAAGAGCCTTTTTGTATCAGGTATCTGACTCATGAGTTTTATTGCGTTTATTGGGTTTGTTGTGTTTATTGCGTTAGAAAGATGAAAATTAAAAGATTTGAAGATTTACATTGTTGGCAGGAAGCACGTAAGTTGGTAAATTTGGTTTATCGAGCAATAAAAGGAAACAAGGATTTTCAAAAAGATATTAGATTATGTGGACAGATTACCGCAGCAGCAGTATCGTCTATGAGTAACATTGCTGAGGGCTTTTCCCGTAGATCGAACAAGGAGTTTATTCAGTACCTCTTTATATCCAAAAGTTCGGCAACCGAGGTACAGAGTGAAGCTTATGTGTCGTTAGATCAAAAATATATAACAGGGGAAACTTTCCATCACATCTATGAGCAAGCTAAAAGAGTTTCTAAATTGGATTCTGGCCTAATTACCTATCTCCTGCGAAACCAGAAAACATCAAAACAGAAAGAAACCCAAGAAACTCAACAAACGCAAGAAACAAGGCAAACCAGATAAGTGCCATGAGCTACATACACGAGGCCTTGCAAAAGGCACAGAAAGCGAAAGATGCTAGGTTTCCGAAATACAAAAGAATATTATTAGGCTCCAAGGGAAAACCAGGTATTTTTTTTTCAAGAACCGTATGGTTGATTTCTCTCTTTGTCATTTTACTTGCTTTTACATTTTATTCATGGTTCGATTTCAAGTATAAAAAGACACTACCAGCCCCAAAGAATCAACAGGCCGTGGTAAGCCACAAGATAGAAGCCACAGTAAATTTCGGGGAATTTTATGAGAGAGCCAAAAAATTTCAAAAAATCGGCCGCTTGAAGGAAGCACAGGGATTTTATAAGCAAGCCCTTACACTTGAACCAGACAATGTTTTTGTTTTGAATAATTTAGGGGTTATCTATATTCAACAGCGAAAGTATTCGGAGGCCAGCAACAACCTTGAAAGTGCTATTCGAATAAAACCAGAATATGTAGACCCATATTACAACTTGGCATGCCTCTATGCATTGAAAGGGAAGGTGATGAAAAGTTTAGAAAACCTGAAGAAAGCGATTTCACTAAATAAATTGGTGAGAGAGTGGGCTCGAAAGGACAGAGACCTACAAAACATGAAAGGCGTGCCCGAGTTTGAAGAGATAATAAAAAAGAAATAAAAGAGAGTTGGGGTAATGGAATTCAAAGAATTAGAGTCTTCAATCCTCCAATCCTCCAGTAATCATGGGACATAAGACTATGAAATATTCTACAGCCGTGAACATATATCTTCTCTCCTTTTTGTGGATAATAGTATTATTACTTTCAGGTAGCTACCCCGTGTTAGGAGCAAGGCTTGCAGGTGAAGAAGGAGTTATATCTGTTACTCCTACACCGAGTCAACCTGTTAAAAAGCTTGAGCCGGTGAAACCTGCTAAAGTAAAAAAACAGCCCCAAGCCCAGGTAAAGGTTCCAGCAGAAAAGAGAATTACTCAGAAAAAGAAGGTATCACTTAAACAAGAGCCAGATACCCGTTATGTTACCATCGACTTTGATAGTGTAGATATTGGCCTCTTTATCAAATTTATAAGTGAGTTGACAGGTAAGAATTTTGTCATTGATAAAAGAGTGAAGGGGAAGGTAACGATTATTTCCCCTACCAAGATATCAGTAAACGAGGCTTATAGAGTTTTTGAATCTGTGCTGGATGTCCATGGATTTACAACTGTTCCTGCCGGAAGTATCATCAAGATTGTGCCGGCTCTCCATGCAAGGTCTAAAAACATTGAAACCAGGCTCCGCAAGGAGGCTATTGCCCCTGAAGACAAGGTGGTAACTCAGCTCATTCCTCTTGCATATGCCAATCCCGATGAACTCAAAAAACTTTTTGCTCCCTTGATATCCAAGAGCAGCCTGATTGTCTCCTACCAGCCTACACGCATGCTAATTGTTACTGATGTGCTTTCCAATATAAAGCGCCTGCTTAAAATTGTAGAAGTTATTGATGTTGTAGGAATTGGTGAAGAGATATCGGTAATTCCCCTTGAACATGCAACAGCATCATCACTATCGAAACCATTAGTAAGTATTTTTCAGAAGGTAGCTCAAAGGGCCAAAAAAGGCGTATCCATAGGCCCTGTTGTCAGAATTATGGCTGATGAGAGGACGAATTCCTTGATAATACTGGCCACAGAGGATGATACATTACGGATTAGAAAGCTTATAAAACTATTGGACAAAGAAATCCCTCGAGGAGAAGGAGATATCCATGTGTATTACCTTCAGAATGCAAATGCCGAAGATCTTGTCAAGGTCTTAGCAGCACTTCCCTCTGAAGAGAAAAAACAGGCAGCAAAAGGCAGGGCTCCTGTTATCTCTAAAGAGGTACAGATAGTGGCAGATAAGGCGACCAATTCCCTGGTAATTAAGGCAAAAAAACACGACTATCTTGTTATCGAAGATATTATCGAAAAACTTGATATCCCCAGGACCATGGTCTATATCGAGGCCCTGATTATGGAAGTCAATGTGGATAAAGAGTTTAGGCTTGGGGTAGAATGGCTGGGAATGGAGGATTTTACGTATAATGGAAAGAAAGGCGGCTATTTTGCCGGCTCAGGAGGTGCTGGCGGAGTTGGGGACTACAGTGGTATTAAAGGATTGTCAGGGATTCCACCGTCTCTCCCCTCAGGCTTTTCCCTGGGTGTTGTTGGCGAGGCTATCACAATCGGGAGTGTGGTTTTTCCAAATGTCGCCGCCATCTTGCAGGCATATCAAAAAGATTCCGATGTGAATATACTTCAAACTCCCCAGATCCTGACAACAGACAATGAGGAGGCAGAGATCAAGGTAGGACAAAATGTGCCGTATCTCACAAAAGAGGCAACCGGTGATCAAACATACCAAACATACGAATACAAGGATGTAGGCGTGACACTCAAAATTACCCCCCAGATCAACCAGGAGCGGTTTGTAAGGCTAAAGATCTTTCAAGAGAATGTAACATTAAAAAAAGGGGCTGAGGAATTTAGACCGACGACCCTGAAGCGCTCTGCAGAAACCACGGTTATCGTAAAGGATAAGAATACTGTGGTTATCGGTGGGATCATTGGAGAGAGCATTGAAAGAGGAGCTTATAAGGTACCGTGTCTTGGAGATATACCGGGCCTTGGTTTGCTCTTTAAATCAAAATCTCGATCTCGAAATAAAACCAATCTTTTTGTTTTTCTGACACCCCATATCATTGAGAACCCCATTGAGGCACAAAAGATTTATGACGAGAAGAAAGAAGAAATAGAAAAAATCAAGGGCGGTGCCATAAAAATGTATGAAAAACCAAAACCTAAAGAACGGGGCTCGACTGTTCAATGAGGATGCGTACCGTATGACTCATAAATTAATAGGGGAGATATTAAAAGAGATTTGCTCCCTTTCAGACGATACATTCGAAGAAGCCCTTGAGGTACAACGAAAAGAAGGTGGCAGGATAGGAGAAATTCTTGTCCAGAAAGGGGCAATCGGAGAAGGAGACCTGTTAAAGGCTCGTGGTGTTCAGTTTGGGCTGTCCTTATGGTCCA
>JAFDDS010000075.1 GCA_019310745.1 Deltaproteobacteria bacterium
GCTGGTGAGTGCCGAGTATGTAGGGGCATTCGCAATGACAGAGCCTAACGCCGGATCTGATGTTATGTCTATGAAATCAACTGCCGAGGACAAGGGAGATCACTGGCTCTTAAATGGTTACAAAACATGGATCTCTAATGCCAGTGTTGCAGATGCGGTCATTATTTATGCGTACACAGATAAGGAAGCTAAGTCGAGGGGTATGTCCGCCTTTGTTATTGAGCCTAAAAACTTTAATGGAATCACAACTACAGATTTAGATAAAACAGGTACACATGCAACACCAACCGGTGAAATTATCATGGAAAACACCAAGGTCCCGAAAGAAAACATTATAGGTAAACCAGGGGATGGGGTTAAGATACTTTTTGGCTCCCTTGCTAACTCCCGTCTTTCCGCTGCCGCCGGGGGCGTTGGTGTGGCACAAGCCTGTTCAGAGTCCGTTACTAAATATGCTATGGAGCGGGAGCAGTTCGGTCAGGCAGTGGGTAAGTTTCAAATGAATCAAGACATGGTCGCCCAGATGGTCTCTGAAATCGAGGCTGCAAGACTATCCTGCTACAGGGCAGCATGGCAAAAGGATCAGGGAATGTTGGGAAATAATATGGAGGTTGCTCAAGCCAAGTATCTGGCTGGTGAAGTTGCCTACAAGTCCTCTCGATACGCCATGAGTATTCTTGGGGCTTACGGTTACTCTACAGAGTATCCGGTGGCTCGTTATTACAGGGACGCGCCCCCTTACGGCATGGTAGAGGGATCAACGAATATCTGTAAATTTATCATCGCACAAGATCAACTCGGTATCAGAAAAGCAAATAGATAAGGTTTGGTGCGCTCTCCCGCATATGAGTGCGGGGGATAGACAGTTATTTATTACCTAAATTAGAAATTGTAAGAGTTAGCATGAAGTTATAAACATATATTAGTTTCAAAAGACTGAATTATAGGAAATATATATAGTAAAAAATGTAATAAAATAAAGATATTAGATGTTTTTTAAACAATTAAGTGCTGCTCTATTATTATTGTTAGTAATATATATATAAATAATAATATAATTTTAAACTTTTGGAGCAAAAATGGAAATAAAAATTAATAGAGATGTTCTTTTAAAAGGTGTGTCTCGTGTTCAAGGGATTCTGGAAAAGAGAAGTCATATGCCTATATTATCTACAGTACTTTTAATAACTAAAGAAGATAAGGTTGAACTATCAGCAACCGATCTAGAGATTGGATTTCAAAATAGTTACCCAGCTGAAATTATTAAACCTGGTAGCATAACGATTTCTGGTAAAAAACTTCTTGATATCACAAGAGAGACTACCAGTAAGAATATTTACATACTAGAAAAAGACAATAACTGGATTTATATTTCCGATAACAAAGCCCATTACAATCTCTCATCTCTTCCTGCTGACGAATTTCCTGCTTTAACAGAGCCAGAAGGCATAGTAATGATAGAAATAGACGGTGAAGTGTTGGCTGAGATGATCAATAAGACAATTCACTCGATAACCATGGAAGATACTAGTTTTAAATTGTCAGGTGTGTTTATGGAAATAATAAATAAAGATAAAGAAGATTTTTTAAGAATGGTTGCTACTGATGGCCATAGACTCTCATTAATTGATAAAAAAGTACCTAAACTTCAAGAAATAGATATAAAACAGGGTGTTATGATTCCAAAAAAAGGTTTAACCGAGTTAAACAAACTTGCTTTAGAGAATGGAAACATCCTTTTTGGTTTAAAGCATAATAATCTTGTAGGAAAAAAAGAAGAGGCTTTAATTGTGATACGGTTGTTGGACACAAAATTTCCTGATTATAAAGACGTTATCCTTCCAAAAAAAGAGGATAAAAAAAATATTATAGTTATCAATAGAAACCTTTTATTAGAATCCATGAGAAGAATGATGATAATCGGGGGTGATCAGTATCAGGGAGTAAAAATAACTACAGGAGCGGATTATTTAGAGATGGTGTCTGTGAATCCAGATTTAGGTGATGTGGAAGAAAAAATAGAAATTAAGTATGATGGCGAACCAATAGAGATAGGGTTTAATCCGAAATATTTTATAGACGTACTCCAAACTATGGACAGTGATATAATCTTTTTAAACATTAAAGATCAAACAAGCCCATGCCTGATTACCGGAGAGCAAGACGAGGGCTTTCTTGGTTTAATTATGCCGATGAGGGTGTAAGGCATGACAAATAAAAAAGGGTACACTGCCTCAAATATTAAAGTTTTAAAAGATTTACTGGCCGTCAGAAAGAGACCAGCGATGTATATTGGAAATACATCAACAGAAGGACTTCATCATTTACTATATGAGGTTGTTGACAATAGTGTAGACGAAGCTTTGGTAGGGTACTGCGATCAAATAGATATCGAAATATTAAGCGATAATAGTATCGTTGTAAAAGATAATGGTAGGGGGATACCAGTAGATATTCATAAATCCGAAAAATTACCAGCCCTTGAGGTCGTGATGACCAAGCTCCATGCCGGAGGCAAGTTTGATAATAAAAGCTATAAAGTTTCCGGTGGCTTACACGGTGTCGGTGTTTCGGTTGTGAATGCACTTTCTGAGTATCTCGAGGTAGAGATATATTTAAATGGCAATGTGTATCAGCAGAGGTATGAGAGGGGGGTAACCGTTAGCCCGTTGGAGATAATAGGAAAAACAAAAAGAAGGGGAACGAGTATCCACTTCAGACCCGACGAGGATATCTTTGAAACGATAGATTTTAGTTTTGATATAATTCGCCAAAGGATGAGAGAATTAGCATTTCTCAATACAGGATTACAAATAAACATCTACGATAATAGAACGCATAAAGAGAAAAAACTTTTTTATAAAGGAGGTATTGTATCTTTTGTAGAGTATCTCAATCAAAATCAAGACATTATACACCCTAAACCTCTATATATTAATGGAGAGAGAAATGGGGTTGATATTGAAATAGCACTTCAATATAACCGCTCTTATATACAGAAAATATTTTCATTCGCTAATAATATAAATACGAGAGAAGGAGGGAGCCACCTGGTTGGATTTAAAGCAGCCTTAACCAGAAGCGTAAACTCTTATCTTCAGGGAAGCCAACAGGGCAAAAACATAAGGCTGACAGGCGATGATGTGCGTGAGGGAATCACTGCCGTTATAAGTGTTAAGTTACGGGAGGCGCAATTCGAGGGTCAAACTAAAAGCAAGCTTGGAAACAGTGAGGTAAAGGGTTTAGTTGAAAATCTCGTTAATGAAAAGCTCACCATCATATTCGAGGAAAATCCACACATAATAAAAAATATTTTAAATAAGGTTGTTGAATCAGCAACGGTAAGGGAGGCTGCGCAAAGGGCGAGAGAGTTGACCAGAAGAAAAGGGATTTTATCTGACACTTTTTTACCAGGAAAACTCGCCGACTGCCAAGAAAAAGAACCTGCGAGATGCGAGGTGTTTTTGGTAGAAGGAGATTCAGCTGGTGGTTCGGCTAAGCAAGGCAGGGATAGAAGGTTTCAGGCTATTTTACCGCTTAGGGGGAAAATACTCAATATCGAAAAGGCCCGTTTTGATAAGATGCTTTCTAGTGAGGAAATAAGGACTATGATCTCTGCTTTAGGCACTGGAATTGGTCAAGAGGAATACAGCCTTTTAAAGCTTCGCTATAATAAAGTAATCATTATGACAGACGCCGATGTTGACGGATCGCATATAAGAACCCTTCTTTTAACATTCTTTTATAGACAGATGCCGGACCTCGTGGAAGAAGGTCACCTCTACGTCGCAAAACCCCCTCTTTATAGAATGAAAGATGGGAAAGAAGAAAGATATTTCCATAATGAGGATAGTTACAATTCCTACCTGATAGACAGAGTTTCGGAAAAGGAAACAGTTTGGGTAAATGGACAAAAAAAGATTACAGGAAAAAAACTTCGGTCATTACTCCACACACTGATTGATTATCTCGATAGAATCAACAGCTTAGCAAAAAAGGGGTACACCAGGAGATTTTTAAGCCTCATATGTCAAAAAGAAATTAATAAAAACCACATAAAAGACAAAGACTTTACTGTTTCTCTATCGAAAGAATTAGAGAAAGAGGCCTTCATTACCGAGGAAATATTTTTTGATGAAGAACATAATCGTTACGAGTTGCTATTAAAGGATCAAAAGAATAACGGATTCCCCTTTAAAGTTAATTGGGAGCTTTTAACCTCGCCAGAATTTAAGAAGCTATTAAGCCTTGATCAAGAGCTCAAAGATCTGAATAGCCCGTTCTTTCTGGTTGGTGATGAAAAGGATAAAACAAAAATAGAGACAAAGGAAAAACTTGTTGAATATCTGACGGATAAAGCAAAAAAGGGGACCGTGATCCAGAGATACAAGGGATTGGGAGAGATGAATCCAGAACAGTTATGGCAGACGACGATGGATCCTGGGAGAAGAAGTCTGGTAAGAATAACAATTGAAGATGCCATAGCTGCTGATGAGATCTTTACCCTGCTCATGGGCGATAAGGTTGAACCTCGAAGAGAGTTTATTCAAAATAACGCATTAGAGGTGACAGAATTAGACATTTAGAGAATTAAGAAGAGTGCCTAAAGCCCGCCTGGCGCGACGCGATTATAACACGCTAACGCTGCTTTAATAATTCTAAGCGGGAGCGATTAAACGTAGCCCTTGCATGCCAGGCCTGGGCCAGGATTATACGTGCCTAAAGTGCCTAACATTAGGAATCTTACCTGTTATAACTTTAGGCACTTTTAGTTTTAGCTCACTTTCATTGCTTAAATTGAGGAGATGCGATGGATCCTTTGCAGGCAATAGATTCAAATACTATTACCATAGAAGAAGAGATGAAAAAGTCCTATCTGGAATATGCCATGAGTGTAATTGTTGGTAGGGCATTGCCAGATATACGCGACGGACTTAAACCTGTCCACAGGAGAGTTCTGTTCGCCATGGAGCAGTTAAAAAATTATCATAACAGGCCATTTAAAAAATCTGCCAGGGTGGTGGGTGATGTTATTGGCAAGTATCACCCTCATGGTGATGCAGCCGTTTATGATACTATTGTAAGGATGGCTCAGCCCTTTTCTATGAG
>JAFDDS010000076.1 GCA_019310745.1 Deltaproteobacteria bacterium
CATTCCCATATAGTAAGCACTTTCCATCCTCGCCTTTGTAAGAGCCGTTTATTCTTCGTGTGTCGTTCCTTATTTCCTTGTAACTTTGGAAGCCAATATTCCTGTCTGGATTTTGGTTTTCTTCGTCCTAATCGACAGTTGTGCCTGTGCCACCAGCATCCATGAACAAATATTACTTTCTTATGTCGAGGCAAAACGATATCAGGGCATCCAGGTAAGTCTCTTCGATAAAGTCGAAATCTATAGCCAAGTCTATGAACTATTCGTCTAACAGTTAATTCAGGGGTGGTGTCTGTTTTTCTTATACGTGACATGCAGTATGAACGCTGTTCTTTGGTTAGCACATCCATAACTACTCTGTGATGAATAAATGCATTGTAACAGGTCGCTATGTGGTCGATAATAGCTTGTCAAGAACTAAGCGAGCCACTTTAACATTAACCGCATTCCCAAGCGCCGCCATTGCTGCTTTACCTGATGGCAAATGCTCCAAGCTATCCATCGATTGAAGTCTCACACACTCTCGAACTGTCATATAGCGCCGTTCCCATCCGATAATTGGTACCTGCGTGGTGGTCATTGCTACTAAAGACGGTGAGGTTGTAGGCCGTTTAATTCTTACACCCGATGCTCTAAATTGAATAACATATTTCCATATATCTCGTTCTTCTCCGTGGCAGTTCCATTCCAGCTTTTGAAGGCTTGGCGGAAACTGTTTGATTTTTGGCAGCCACGGTTTTATCCAATCCTTATGTTTCCTGTATAATGCCCGATTCTGTCTGATAAACGCCTTTTTCCAATCTGGAAACGCACCTTTTTTCGCACGCGCATAACTTGGCACTTGTGCAAGAATATCTTGCCTATACCAAGTTTGAAGCGATTTTCCAAAACATCCTTTGCTCTTGCGCAAATGTGCTAATTCAACTTTATATAGCGAATCCTGTTTGTATGGGTACGTGGCTTTAAATTCCATGCTCCAAATTGGAAATGATGGCAGCTGCTCCTTTTTAGGAAATGTCTTCAAAAACTCTTGCCATGTCTTAAGGCATCTAATGACCTGCTCGCTTAATCCAACGGAATCAGACGGATTCTCATCCAAAACATCACGTATCGAGAATCCCTCACCATTTGTTGATGGCTGCGGCCATTCGAAACCGTTTAGGCCTCCCAAGCATCCCACCATATACATGCGCTCTCGTATCTGCGGCACTCCAAATTTATGAGGTGATAATTGAGCATGCCTTACTTCATAACCTAACGATTCCAATGATTCTTTTACCTTTGCGTATGTATTGCCTTGGTCATGTTTAACAAAATGGGCAACATTTTCTAATATGATAAATTTTGGCTGGTGATATCGTAAAACTTCAACAATATTAAAGAAAACCGTTCCTCTTACAGCATCTTTCCAGCCCATTTGGTCACCTGCTTTAGAAAAAGGCTGACAGGGAAACCCCGCACAAAGCAGGTCATGAGAAGGCACATCTTTAGGATTAATTTTTTTAATGTCACCGGATGGTTTGATACCAAAATTAGCTTCATATGTCGATTGGAGTTTCGGATTTATTTCACTTGCAAAAACACATTCCCCGCCCAACTGCCTTGCAGCTAAATGAAAGCCTCCGAGGCCGGCAAATAGATCAACAAATCTCATATTTCAATTTCACCTTATCAGAACCATAACTAATCTCGTGGCAGGTTAGACACCCGCGGCAGCATCCAGGCAACTATATGCTCTTTGAGTTCACTTGAGATCCAGTTGTCGTCGTCGCCGCCAGTGGATGCAAGGAGCCGACACCGATCCAAAAACATTCCATCTACTTTGCCACAGTATCTCACAAAGTCATCGTCCAACAGTGCAAACGGCATCGAGAAAGCCTTACCAGGCCTAGCCGCGAACTGGATATATCTTCGCCAATCTGTAATGTCAGGTGTTTTCAATTTGTCTTTCCAATTGCCTCCGCTTGCACATTGTATGAGATATACCGGGATTCCCACTCGGTTGTCAATGAATGGTCTATAGCATAACAAATCAAGCCCGGCTTCGTTCGCCTTTGGCTCAGCCCAAATCTCAGGGCTTCCCTTCAATTCCCCAAGTATGTCCGTAATCTTATCAATAACTTCGCCCAGTTTCTTCGAATGTAAACGTGACCATCCAGTCTGATAAACGTACCATCCACTAAACTGTCGCTCCAAAGACTCTTTTGTCAGTTTTTCAAAAAGCTCGCCTTGTTCGTTATAGTCACTTCCAAACTGCTTCGCCCAGCCCCGATACCATTTTGCCAAAGCAAGAAGCACACAGAAGCTATGCCCAGTAGCATCCCGCCAGTCGCAAACCCTCTCAATTCGAGAAGAGGTAATTGAGAATGCAGAATGAACACCCATACATGATTGGCGCCGCTTCAATTCGGACCAAGCGTCCTCAACAATCTCGGAAGCAAAATCTTGGTTGTTGTATATTAACTCTTCGCAAAGAGTATCCACGATATCCACGGTTGATAATTCCGTTTCGTCAAACAGAACCGTTCCCTCTATCCAATCAGAAAAGACATCCAGCTTTACGTTATGCTGTTCGTCTGACGTAGAAATACCCCTCGTGGGAATCGTAAGCATCACTTTTCATCCTTATCTAATTCTTCAGCAACGCTAGGAAAAATATTCATTATTTGTGCGGTATCCTTTGCCAGCCTTTCAACAGCCTCCTTCAGTTTCTTGGATTTCTTGAAGAAGTGAGCACGCGTTAGGGCCATTTCGATATTATCTGCAGCTGTTTCCACAAGCTTGATAATCTCCGGTTCATCACCTCCTGAGATGCGCAATGCAATCTCGAACGAGGGCTTTTCGGTGCGTTCAAGATATTCGACAGCCTCATTACTTTCAAGGATTCTCCCGAAGTTGTCTACCTGTCGGGAGTCTGTGAAAAGAGGGAGGCGTTCCTTCTCCGAATCACCGAATAGCCATAGTGCAAAATTGGATAGGTTAGCTATACGTTTCTTAGGAACAGGTGTCTTAGCCGTTTCAGGATCAGAATAGATGTCTATCTGAAGGTATTGCTGGACACCTTGAGTGCGCAATGAAAGATACATGACACTGAACCGTTTTTGAACCTCTTCCTCCGACATATTTTCTATCTGCAGAAGCAGACGGTACGCGATATAATGCCGACGTACTGTACTTGTCTTGCTTCCGATTTTGCGCATAACTTGTTCATAACTCATTCCTCGGTTATCAATCATTTTCGCAATAAATTCCGCTTTTTCAGCTGGCTTCCACTCCTTTATGCCAGTGACATGCCGAAAACCCAAAAAGGCTTCTATCTCATCTCGAGAACCGACCTCAATATACGGAATCTTCTCGAACAATCCCTCCGGCGCTACTTGGCTCTCGGCAATTTCTTTCCATTTCCGCGTTGCCTCTTGTACATTTATCGCATCATATAGATATTTTAGCGCAGCAATCCGACGATTCCCTTCGATGACTACCAACCGATTCTTACCATACAATTTCTCCTTTGTGACTAAAATAGCCTCGTGAGTCCAGAAACCTCCACTCTCCAAAAATGAAACTGCCAGTTCATCGAGTTTCCAGTCTCTCATAAGGTCAAGCACAGTCTCTTGAGAGACATCCCTTCCTGTATTGTTGCGTCCGAGCCGCGGATTCATAGGATCGACATACAACTCGTCCAGCTTCGCATATGTTAGTTCTGTTCCTATCGCCATGTTCAACCTCAGGTTTATTAATTAACCTCTATCTTCAACAAGCTCTCATTTAATAAAATACACCATGCCAATATCTTCGTCAAACCAAACCCGCAATTTCCATCAATAAATAGAATTCCGCACACTTTAGTGAGATTATAGGTGATATAGTTCGTATTTCAATATAAATAAGGATTGCCCAAAAAGCAGATTTTCTTGGTTAAAACAAGCAAAATAGCAGTAATTTTCGACAAAAAACGCTAAAAAACCAACAAATTCAACCACAATTCTCAATTCAAACTTCTAAATTCCTTGCTTTTTAAGGCAAAATATGATATAATACGCATATATTAGCCAATCGGCTATCATAAATCGTCGTTATACGACGAAAAATGGATATTTTCAGTTTGCCTTTATTACAAACTACTGAGAAGCGGTTTCAAAACTGCTTTCATCGCGAGAATGAGCGAAATTTTCTCTCGCAAGGCGGAGGTTCAAAATCGCCACAGGCGTAGCCAAAGCTACGTCGAGGACGAATTTTGTGCCGACAACGCCGCGAGAGGAAATTGCAGCCGTTCGTAGCGGAAATTGAGTTTTGAAACAGCTTCTATACACCCCGGCCAGAAGGCCAAGACCACAGGGTCAGCAGACCCAGCTACGCAATACGCAGGAGTTTACCCCCGAGAACCACTACTTGGGCTATAACAGGGGGCTTCACGATATTTGGGGAAATACTTATCATGAGCATCGAGAATCCAACTTTATCCGCCGCGGCGGATTTTGCTCACGTTAGGCACTTTATCCGCCGCGACGGATTTAGCTCACTCTTAACTAATTTTCCCTCTACAACTGTAGAGATAGCTCTACAAATCCACTCTATTTTAACAAACAAACCCAATTTTCCTCATTTTTCACCTAAAAACGATGATTTCACAAAAAACAAACCCAATTCAAAGCCAATTCAAACCCAATTTGACGAAAGGCCAAAATTGATGCAAAGTCTGTATTCACAAGGGATTATGAAGGAAAACGCAGATATGGGCCAAAAAAAACAAACCCAATTCAAACCCAATCAAAGCCAATTCGAATTTGTTTCGGATTTCAAGTTTATGCGAAATACGCTGGAGTTTACCCTCGATGTTAGCTCACTTGCTTTGGAGTTTATCCTCGGGTGTGTTTACTTGCTTGTCTGCCGGGGGGTCGGGGAAGAAACGAACTTAAAAGTTGTTATTGAGGTATTCCGGCCTGCCGTCATCACTGTCGTAGATTGTCTTATCTTCTTCTACCTCAGCATCAATCCTGACTCGCTCGATATGCTCGGCTCTTTTTGTATTACTGTCAATCGTCGCCAAAATTGCACTGATTTTCACATCACCAGTCGCTATTTCAAACGGAAACG
>JAFDDS010000077.1 GCA_019310745.1 Deltaproteobacteria bacterium
GATTAGAGTATCTTATAGTAAGATACGGTAATTTCTTTCAATTTGTACTGCCGGCTTTTTGGGGTCATGTTTCCGTATGTATCGAAAAAAGTGCTGATCCCATTGCAATAGGCGAAAAAGTTGCTGCGCTTCTAAAAATTGAGTAAAAACTGCATAACATTTTGCTTCACTCAGACCGGTGTTCCGCTGCCGCTCCACACCGGCTGTTGAGCATGGTTATGTTTTAGAATATAACAAAATGGAATGTAAACTATGCCTAGAAAATGGTGTTCTTGTAAAGAAATCACACATAATACCAGCTTTTATGTACAGAGACCTTTTTGATAATAAGCATAGGCTTTTTGAAGCAAAGGTAAATGATGGTGAGTTAAAAACGGAGATTGCTCAAACAGGAAGCTATGAATCCAATTTACTATGTAAGAAGTGTGAAAATGAACGGCTCGGAAAACTAGAACACTACGCAAGTATGCTCTTGTATGGTGGAACACCTACAATCATTAGAAATGAGATCAATGTACATGGGATGAAATCTTCACACTGTAAAGAAATTCGTTATTCATATTTTCGCCTATTCCTTTTATCGATTATTTGGAGAGCAAGTATTTCAAAATTACAAATTTTTCATGATGTTAATTTAGGGCCTCATGAGGATGTAATTAGAGAAATGATCCTAAACGAAGATCCAGGAAATTATAAAAAATATCCTTGCATAATGATTATGTATATTAATTATAAAAAGCTACCTCATCAGCTTATTGGACAACCCATTTTATCAAGAAAAGGCGGGACATATACATATTTTTTTCTTATTGGTGGTGTTTTATATATTTATTTTGTTTCACAGCATAACATACCCGCTTGGGTATATGAGTGCACCCTGAATTCGGATGGTGAAATGAGGATTGTGCATATGCTCCCCAAAATGGCATCAAAAACCATCAACGGTTTTATTGGTATGGATATCTTTTAATGATTTAAAATATAACATGTCGCTTCACAAGACCGGGCTACAAAACCCCCGGCCTGTGAGCTTTTCGTTGTGTGGCGGACGGATTGCCGAGGTAAAACTAGCTTCCCGCCATTTGAAAGGAGGAAAAATTATACAAGAACGAAGATACGACATCGATTGGCTGCGGGTTCTGGCAATGATGATGGTCTTCTTTTTTCACTGTGCCAGGTTCTTTGGTGGACTCATTGCAACTCTGTTCATTGGCATGCTCGATCTGTGGATTATGCCCCTCTTCTTCCTACTCTCAGGGGCGGGTTCATGGTACGCACTCAAATCCAGGACCGGAGGGCAGTATCTCCTGGATAGAGTCAAGCGTATTCTGATCCCTCTGTATGGGGTGGGTGCTTGTATCCTTCTGCTGCCCCAGGCCTACTTTGAGGCGGTTACCAATGAAGGTTATACCGGTACCTTCTGGGAGGGTTTGCCGCTGTATATAGTCAGTGCATTTACGACTGTCCCCAACCTTGATAATCCGTTTTTCTTCAATGTATTCTGGGGTCATCTCTGGTTCCTCCAGTTTCTCTTCCTTATTTCCCTGCTTGTACTGCCGCTGCTCCTCTTCCTCAGATCGGAACGGGGTCAGCGTTTTATAGCAAAGCTGGCCGGGTGGTGCGGTCGTTGGGGCGGCATATTTCTGTTCCTGGTTCCCCTGGCTGTCGTCCGGGTTGCTTTAACACATTTTTTTCAAGGACATGATCTTTCCTGGGCTCAATTCCTAAACTATGCGGTCTTCTTCGTAATAGGTTATATCATACCGGCGGACAAGCGATACACAGAGGGCATTAAGAAAGTGGGTTGGGCTTGCCTGACTCTGGGGATAATCGGTTTAACTGCCGAAGGCGTTTTCATCTATGTACTGAACTATAATTACGCCAATATGCTCCGCCCCGGGGGCGAGCCATTCTCATTGACGTACGTGTTGTTCAATACTGCCATGAGTATTGCCAGCTGGAGCTGGATCGTCTTTATATTGAGCCTGGGAGCAAAGTATCTCAACGTCAAAAGCAAGCTAGTCACCTACGGCAACGAGGCGGTGCTTCCCTTCTACATCTTCCATCAGACAATCATCCTTTGCGTCGGTTGGTTTGTTATACGTTGGAATATGGGCATTCTGCCGAAGTATCTGATCATCGCTGTGGCCTCCTTTGCACTGATCATGGTCCTGTACGAGCTGCTCGTCAGACGTTTCAACGTGGTGCGGTTTTTCTTCGGCATGCGACCAAAGAAGAAGCCGTCAGCAACACCCGTACCGCTCCCTGAAGGGACTGCTGCCTGATTGTCAAGCGACCGGCCCGAATTGGTAGCGACAAGGTACGTCGTCGCCCAACCCGTCGCTGCACCTGACCGCCCTATCGCATGCGAAATCAGCGGCAACTTGGCTATCGGAGGTGACGTTGGCAAGGAAGACTCGATACGTTGGCCGGGCAGCAGGTGAGCTCAATCGTTAAACCATTCCATGAGGAGGAAATAAGAACGTTATCTATCCTAGTTTGATGTGAATATCGGTATGGAGTATACAGTCCTGATCATCAGTGGAATTGTGACCATATTTTGGTTGACAGTTACATTTAAGTGTGTGTTAGCCCAGAAACGCATTCGGTGGCTTTCTCCTTCGTCAGATCCCGTCCATGCAACAAAAACGATCAGTGTGATTATTCCTGCTCGCGATGAGGAGCAAGACATTGCAACTTCCCTCCATTCGGTACTGAATCAGGGAGGCGTCGACCTGGAAGTGATTGTCGTAAATGATCACTCAACCGACCATACGGGCAAGATTGTAGATGATATCGCCCGATCCGACTCACGGGTGAAGGTTCTCCATGACCCAGCCTTGACACAGGGATGGCTTGGAAAGTGCAATGCCATGCAGAAAGGGGCTGAAGTGGCTACCGGAGCCTATCTGTTGTTTACTGATGCGGACATCCTCCATACGCCGGGCTGCTTTGCCACTGTGAACAACTTGATGCAGGAAGAAGCCTATGATTTCATAAGTCTGTTACCCTTCCTCGAGAACCACTCGTTTTGGGAAAATGTGAATATGCCCATATATTTTTTTGGGGTTGCAAAACTTTTAGCAACTCCGGGAATGGAAGATCCTGACTCCCCAAACGCGTTGGCCTCAGGGGGGCTCATGCTCATCAGTGCCCGGGTGTTTCGCGATATTGGAGGTTTTCACGGCGTCAAAGGCGAGATGCTTGATGATGTGGGGTTAGCGCGCCTGTTAAAAAAACAGCGCTATCGTGTTGGGTTCAGGATTGCTCCTGAGTGTTTGAGGGTGAGGCTGTTCAAAAATTCCCATGACGCCTTTTGGGGCACAACCAAGAACATTTTAGTGGCTGTAGAGGGACATCCGTGGCTGGCAATTCCGTTGATCATACTGGGAGTTTTGCAGAATTGGACGCCCTTGTTCGCGGTTGCTCTTGGAGTTTTGAACTCTAATGGACTTCTCCTGTTGGTTGGGGTGACTACTTATGCAATACAGTACCTCAGTTTCTTCTCTGTCCGGCGTCTAATGGGTTTTCGTCCCCTCAAACTCTTGTTTTTTCCATTGGCTGCTATTGTATCCTCGTGCTGTATCTTGCGAGCCTTGTCGTACCATTTCAAAGGAGCTATTTATTGGCGTGGGCGGGAGATAAAGGTGAGAGAATAACCTCAACATAATGAAAAGAAATCTACGCGGTTTTGTGCAAAGATTGGTCATGGAAGTGAACCTATGACGTGTACATAACGCGTTAATTTGTTGAAAATCAATCAGAGGGTTTAATAAGGCTCTTTCAGCCGACAGTGAATCGCTGCTGCGGCTGAAGAGCAACTTGGATGTAGCATGTGAGAGGCATTATGAGCGCTCAGACTAAGCAAATTATGAACAAGCTACGGGAGTTGAGTGATAGCGATATCGCGGCTCATTCGCAGCGATTCTTTAAGACAGGAAAGGGAGAATATGGGGAAGGAGACAGGTTCCTTGGTATTCGTGTCCCAATCATCAGGAAATGTGTCAGAGAATATCGCGCAATATCTTTGGAAGATACCCTAAAGCTTCTGAAATCTCCTTTACACGAAGCACGACTACTTGCCTTGCTGATACTAGTCGCAAAGTATTCCTCTACAAATATGAATTCCGAACAAGAGGCTATCTATCGATCTTACCTAAGCCATACAAGATTCATCAACAATTGGGACCTGGTTGACTGTTCAGCGGAACACATTGTGGGGGCTCACCTGTTTTTGAAAGATAGAAAACCGATTTATCGGCTTGTTCGTTCAAGAAGCATGTGGGAGCGAAGGATCGGCGTTATGTCCACTTTTCACTTCATAAAAAGAGAGGACTTCTCGGATACTTTGGCAATTGCGGAGTTGTTGCTACATGACCAAGAGGACTTGATCCACAAGGCCGTGGGATGGATGTTGCGCGAAATGGGCAAGCGAAACCGGAATGGCGAAGAAAGATTTCTGGTAAAATACTACAAGGAGATGCCGCGCACCATGTTACGCTATGCTATCGAGAAACTGCCTGAGATCGAAAGGCTGGCATATTTACATGGAAAAAAGTAGCGCATCCAACAAGCCGGATGCAGGTGACGGCATGCAGCCGCACCTAAAGTGGGACATTGGTTCTAAAACAACGTACGTTTCACGAAATCATCTTAGTATGCTCTTCACCAAAACACTCTTATTCACTTTATGTCTTTAACCTTAGCATGATTATATGCTATTGTTTTTTAAATTTTTTTCGCCATGGTTTTAATGTAACTATATTCTTTATCATATGCTGATAAGTCATTTTCAAACCAACGGCCTCCCTTATCCTCATTGCTTAACGTTAAAAAGGAACGTAACATGAGCTATGCATTGATTATCTTTATTGTGGGATTACTAATCCTGATCCATGAACTTGGACATCTTATTGCTGCAAAATATGCAAAGATCCCTATCGCTCGTTTTTCGGTTGGGTTTGGACCCCGAGTATGGGGATTCAAAAGACATGTAACTGAATACTGGGTATCTCTCATTCCACTTGGTGGGTATGTCTTGCCTCAGATCGAAAGCGAAAAAGATTTCTTACAGTTTTCAACTTTCAAACGGGTCCAATTTGCCCTCGGTGGGCCGTTGGCCAACATTATTACGGCTTTACTTTGTATATCTGCACTAAATATAGCCAGTTCAGGAATTTCCCTATCATCCATACTAATCGTGCCCTTCTCAGAGATGGGAGGGATGGTATATCAAATCATTGCTGCTATCCCTGCTCTGTTCGTTCACCCTGATACCCTGTCTGGCATCATAGGGATAGTGGCTGTTGGTGGTCAATATGCTGGTATGGACATCACTCGATTACTTACATTTTCTATACTAATAAATGTCAATCTCGCAATATTTAATTTGTTGCCTATTCCTCCCCTTGATGGTGGCAAGATAGTTCAATATCTACTTGAAAGAATCTACAAGCCACTCGCGCGGTTGAATATTCCGATGGCAGTTACTGGATGGATAATAATAATTGCCCTGATGCTTTATGCAACCATTCTTGATATTGACCATTTGATCATAGGAAACGCATGTTTGATAAACTGATCAGTCGGAGACATAGGTAATAGAAAAGTCCGGATACATGGGTTACACTTTTCTACGAAAATATCTCCCTCTTTGATCCATTATTTACATGATTCTCTCATCAAATCGGCCAAGCTGTATTGATCCAAAACATATTTCCCAGATTCCATCGTCACTCTCTTCGAAACCTATGTACTCGTATGCGAGAATATGGTTCACTGGAACTCGAACATATCTCCATATTATCCCGACATTTTTATTAACCAGTCGCACCTCGTAATGCCCAGGATACTCAAATTGTTGCAATTTCGCTGGTAACAAACGGTCCAACAGGGACCATTGCTACCATGATAACTGAGACATCGACACGGGCGGGTTTTGCTCGTTGACAGATGCCCGGGGAAGAGCATATGTTGATCCAGCAATATTTGTTTGACTCGGCTAGGTATTTGTGTTACAAATCCTCGGCAGATATCAATATGTGCCGAGGATTT
>JAFDDS010000078.1 GCA_019310745.1 Deltaproteobacteria bacterium
TCTTATAGGAGATTACCTCATTATTTTTTTGGTAACAATCGGTTAGGAATTGTCAATCCCACCTCCTTGTAATATTTGATTGCACCTGGATGAAGTGGGATAACCGAATGTTTAACAGCATTCTGAGGCGTAGTGTATTTTGCAAAGGGATGTATCATTTTCAGGTAGTCTGTATGCTCAAACACTGCTTTAACAAGTTTATACACCAATTCTTCATCCAGAGAGGCTGTGCATGCTACGGTATTCCACACCGATGGATTAAGTATTGGATTGTCCTGCCCCTTATAGGTTCCTGCTGGCATTTTAAAGGGAGAATAAAAAGGAAATTTTTTACAAATTTTAGCTATGTCCTCCTTTGAAAATGGGATAACATAGATATCCCTTGTAATGGACAAATCCATTACTGAAGAGGTAGGTGCCGCCACATCCCATATGCCTACATCAATTGTTCCGTCTTTAAGGGCATTTGCATTTTCGGTAAATGAAAGCCGAAACACCTTAAAACTGGAATACGGTATCCCTAATGCCTCTTGCAGTACCAAGTTGGTTTTAAACTCTGTTCCGCTTCCAGGTGCACCCACAGAAACTTTATGCCCCTTTATATCATAGATAGTCTTGATTCCTTTTCCTTTTAGCGCAACCACATGGTAGTGGTGAGGATACATCTGAAACATTGCCAGGATCTTCTGGCGTTTTCCCTTAAATTTACTACCAATCCCATTATAGCCCTGATACACGACATCATTCATAGCCTCAGCAATAACAGTTTCACCTCTATGGGCCAGCTTTACATTTTCAACAGAGGCACCTGTTACCTCTGCAACCGCCTTAACACCTTTTACGTATCTGGTAAAAATCTCTGCCAGGCCTCCGCCATAAGGATAGTAAACTCCTCCTGTGCCACCAGTACTAATTGAAATATATCTCGTTTTTGCCTGAACCGAGGACCCAACCAGCAGAAAGGTGAAGAAAGAGATCAAAATTGGTAAAAGTATTGTTTTGGTATTTTTCATGATATATCTCCTTTTACTTTATAGTTATTAACCAATTGATATAGTTTTAATAACTACTTCCAGTTTTTTCGGCAATTGGGTCGCCTTTATTACAGGACAAGTAACCACCTTTTCCTGGCCAGGTTTAAGAACCGGTGGCTTCCCTTTCCGTGGGACTAAATGGCCAACAGCCTTTCCTTCTTCAAGGAGATAAATTTGGACTCTGAAGCGCTGTGCTTTGTCTGAAATGTTCTTTACCCCCACCTTAAATATAACAGCCGGTTTTTTCTTAAATTCTGCCACAGTGCATGAAAATGAAGTAACATCAGCCTGGGGGACCACGTTCCATGTAATATTTACTGGACACGCTACTTTACCCTTAGGAACATATTTTGTTCCTGCACACCCTGTTGCTATCAAGAGAGCCAATGCCCCAAATAAAAGAATTACAATACTGCTTTTCTTTCTCATTTGATTTCTCCTTTCTTCTATATTTTTTTACGATTATTAATTAGAAAGCTCACCTCCTTCACCTTAATATTCATAAATTAAAAATGTGGATAAGTTATAAAAAAGATCATAATAACTTTCAAAGAATATTGAGCTTTTGTCAAGGTATTTTTGTTTTATGTTGAATAAGGTAGGTTATGCATTGACCACCCTTAGGGAGGATGAGGATGCCGCCCTTGGTGCAGCAGATTATGTCTACATCATGCATGAAGGCATGATCAAAAAAGAAGGAACCCCCAGAGATAAAGAGTTCTTCTGACATTAGAGAGGCCTATCTCGGAATTTAGCTTTAACTCTCCATATTTCACTATTTTACCGTTAACTTCTGATATGCCTCCTGAATATCCTTAAACTTCTTTTCCGCTAATTTCTTGAATTCCTCTCCCAGATGATCAACCTTGTCAGGATGGTATTTGTTAGCCAATTTTCTATAGGCATTTTTAATTTCACCCGCTGAGGCATGCCTATTCACTCCCAATATATCGTATGGGTCACGCCTTGAAAACCTTTCATCTTTTTGAGCATCTTTTTGGTTTTCATTGTAAGTTTTACTTTGCCTCCCCTGCCCTTCTTGGCGATAGGCATTCTCATATCTTGCCTTAGCCTTTGCCGGCCGATAAATAAAGTGATACCAGTAAAGACCTCCTAATAGTATCAAATCATCAATCCATCCAAGACCTACGAAAAAATCAGGTAACAGATCATATGGGGAAATAATATAAAGTATTAAAATTACATAGATAAGGTATTTCATCATGGAAAAATTCTTTACTATTCAGCCACCAAGACACGAAGTCACCAAGATTAGACAATTTACAATTTAGGATTAGCAACTTAAAATTGATAATTGATAATTTTTCGTTGACAATTTAATTCACTTTGTATCTTGGCGACTTAGTGGCAGAGTATTTATAAAAATTTTTATTTAAAGATTTATCCTCGTGCCAACACTATTGAGAACGAAGGATGAAGGGAACTCCTCTGAGAATCTCTTAATGGCCTCCCATCCGGTACAGTGCATAGGGATAATAACTTCAGGTTTAATTTTCTTAAACTCAATAATTGTCTTTTCTATTATAGGCTCAAAAATGGGTCCTGATAGATGAAAACCACCTAAAACAGCATGAATTTTATCATCCCCTGTTATCTTTCTGGCATAAAAAACAGTATTGATAATACCAGCATGACTGCATCCAGAGATTATCACTAACCCCTTATCTTTTATCTTTATTACAATGGATTGATCATCAAGTATTATATCTGGTTCCACCTTTCCATTCCTTTCTATAGAGGCATTAGGTAATCCTTTTTCAAACTCTGTTACCCTTTCAACTTCTCCTGTTATTGCTATCATGTTATCTAACCATAAAGATGGAGATGTCTTTTCAACTATTTTAAGGCCAGCATTCTCTATATCATCTCTTACGAGGGTTTGGGGAAACAAGAGCCTTCTTCCATCGTCAAGACCAAAGAAACGAGTCGAAATAAAGGCATCAGGGTGGAGTATTAAGGGAATAGATTTTTCCAGACTCTTCGCTATAGGGTGAAGTGCACCAGTATGATCCATATGGCCATGGCTGAGGACAATGGCCTCTATTTGTCGTGGATCCACTCCCAAAATCTCCATGTTATGGGGTACACCAATCTTAGTATATCCACAATCAAAGAGAATACAGTGAGATTTCTCATCTTTTTTTACTGTGATCATGAGAGAGAGACCATGTTCGGCCAAGAGAGCATCAGTAGGTATAGTTCCTGTTATTGCGAGTGGGGGTCGCGTAACCCCAGGGGAATTTCTCAGAAGAACATCAACATAGTTATCCATAAGGGTAGTTACCTCAATGCTGTCAACCTCTTTCAATTCATTTGCTACCTCAGTTGCCATTTTTTCTCCTTTCGTAAAATTGAAAAGCCCTATTCCAGGCTTCAGTTATTTTTGATCTGCTAATAATATTTAGCAGTGTTCTCGATTATACTACAAAAAGTACTTGTATCACAACTTTTCTGTGCTCATTTAGTAATTGGAAGTTTGGCATGTCTTCCTATCAATTCTCCTCCCAATAAAATGGATTGTCTTTGCTAAAATCAGGAACTAAATGTTCTTTGGAAGCAAATTCGTGTGTTTGCATGTAGACATTTTCAAAGCCCAATTCCTCTGCCTTGCCCAGAACCCCATCATATTCATTTTTTGAAATTTTCCTATTTATTTCATCTGGAACAGTATTGCATGGATAAAACTGGCTCATCAGACTTAAATAAACTTTGGTAGAAATATTAGCTGCAATCCATTCCAATATTGCACATGATTCTTCCATATGCCCCGGTAAAATCAAGTGCCGTATAATCAGCCCTCTCTTTGCATTTCCCTCATTATCAAATTTTAGGTTTCCTACCTGTCTGTACATTTCTTTTATTGCCATAATAGCCTTATCGGGATAGTCCGGGGCATTAGACAATCTACGTGCGGAATCGTTCCACAAATATTTAAAATCAGGCAAATAAATATCAATAATCCCATCAAGATGTACAATCGTTTCATATGAATCATATGCACTTGTATTGTAAACAATAGGGATATTTAGTCCAAGAGCAAAAGCCCTTTTTAATGCCTCAAGAATAGGCAGAATAACATGTGTGGGGGTAACTAAATTAATATTTAAAGCCTTTTTTTCTTGCAAAACATGAAAAATAGAGGCTAACTTATCAGGTGAAACGTGAATTCCATAGGTCTGCCAGCTAATTTGATAATTCTGGCAGTAAATGCATTTCAGATTGCAACCGGTAAAAAATACCGCCCCTGATCCAGAAAGGGAGGACTTTGTTTGTAGATTCTTTTTGTAATCATAATAGCCACTCAGGCATGGTTCTTCTCCGAAATGAAGACAATAGTGAGCCACAAGCGCACGATTACCTACTCCACAGAAACCAATTTCGTCTTTATCTCTATTGACATGGCACATTCTCGGGCATAAATGGCAATCAGATTTGTTATCAGAAAGCACGTCTATGGCAGTTTTAATGAGGCGTATTTTTTGATCCCTTTTTTGCATTGACAGAAATAAAGTGATTTTGTAATGTCACGTGAAATTAGTAACAAGTTGCTCGTTTCCAAGGCTTTACAATAAATAGCTTGTAATCTCAAAGAAAATTTCAAAAAAACTTTATACTTCGCCCTCCAAGGACAAAAAATGAACATCAAATTTTGGGGAACTAGAGGATCTACACCAGTACCAGGAAAAGATACCATTATCTACGGAGGAAATACAACCTGCCTGGAGATAGATCTTATGAGTGGAAAAAAGATAATAATAGATGCTGGTACAGGAATTCGATCTCTTGGCAATGAATTGGAATCTTCCAAAGAAAATATAGATATATATCTTCTTATTACCCATATCCACTGGGATCATATTTTTGGTTTCCCTTTTTTTTCTCCAATATATCAATCCTCAACCAAAATCCAAGTTGATGGATA
>JAFDDS010000079.1 GCA_019310745.1 Deltaproteobacteria bacterium
ATCATCAATCTCTTCTGATGATATTATGTCATCAGATAGATCCTCATTCAGTTCTTTATAGGTAATATAACCCTTATCCTTGCCGATGTTGATCAATCTTCTTAAATTGATATCATCATCATTTTTTGCCATATAAAACCTCCTGATAATGTTTGATGAAAGTTGTCAGCATGTGATTCCGATGCTACCTCTCGGCCATGAGCTCAAGGCCGAATGGCTTCTCAGAGTTATTCATATAAGAAACTTTTCCACATTTAGTGACTGAGAAATTTGTCATTGTGCTTTGACTTCATTATGCCTTTGTTATCTGAATCAAGATCTTGTTTTTCTCTGATCAGACGGTTTAACATTTCCATATCACCTTCAGCTGATGCCTTTCTGATAGATTGAGAGACCTTGACTTGCGCTATCTTTTTTTCAAATTCACTCACTGCCTGGCTAACCGATTCGGCAGAATAAAAAGGTTGAGACATTAAACTTACTCTGAGCTGTTCTTTTGCTACAGGGCTATCAAGAAATTCCTCTATCCTATCCAGGTTTCCTTCAGAGGGAAATTTTTCCATTACCACCTTGATAATTGCGATGATCTCTGGATCAGACACAATCAATTCCCATTCCTGATCCCGGAAGGTATCAATCTTTTCTGGATAATGGAGTAAAAGGTTGAAAAATGGTAAATCAGAACCGTATTTCCTTGGATCTTGAGTCTCAAAAAACTTGCTTTTAAGCTGCGGGATATCTCTCCCATTTGTTCTCGTGCCTTCTCGATGTTTTAATTCCTCCCAGACAGTAGCCTCATTTATGCCCGTCTTTTCTGCAAACCGATGTACATATAAAAACCTGGTAGCTCCCTGCCCTAAATTCATAAATACAGGCAAAACTTCACTCAATGCCTTAATCTGTCCATCAACCCCATGACCCATATGTGCCAATGTCTGGTCCAGATAAAAATCAAAAATGGGTGCTGCTCTCTCTAAAACTTTTTTAAAGGCATCTGAACCGTGTTTATTTACAAAGCTATCCGGATCTTCACCTTGAGGAAGAACAACAACCTTTGCGGAAATTCCTTCATTCAAAAATAAGGGGAAACTTTTTAAGGCAGCCTCTCTTCCCGCATCATCAGGGTCAAACAAAACGATAACATTTTTTGTATATCCTTTTAATCTTCGTATCTGATCGCTTGTAAGCGCAGTTCCCAATGAAGCAACTACATTTGAAATGCCATGCTGTCTAAGAACCAGCATATCCATATACCCTTCTACAATTATTGTCAGATCCTTTTTCCTGATATCCTCAAATGCAGAATCAAGACCATAGAGAGAATATCCTTTGTGATATATCGGTGTCTCAGGTGTATTAATATACTTAGGCAGGGAATCATCTAAAATTCTGCCGCCAAAACCAATACTATGATGATTAAGATCAAAGATAGGAAACATTATCCTGCCCCTGAAACGATCATAATATTCTTTATTGTTTTTAGGTATAAGAAGACCGGCTTTTGCTGCTCTATCCAGCGAACAATTTTTCGATTTTAGGTAACTGAGCAATCCGTCCCATTTATTTACTACATATCCAAGTCTAAATTGTGCGATCGTTTCTTGAGATATATAGCGCCTCGAAAAATAATCCCTGCCTGGTTTTCCATTAGCAGACTTTACAAGAATATTATGAAAATACCTTCCTGCCAGGTCATTTATCTTAAATAATTGCTCCTTTAATTCAGTCTTTTTTCTATCAGCGTATACATCCCTTTTTTGGGGTAAAGGAATATTATAACGCTCTGCCAGTGATTTTAGAGACTGGGGAAAATCACTGTTGTGATACTCCATCCAAAAAGTAAAAACATCTCCACCTCTGCCACACCCAAAACAATGATATATCTGTTTGCTCTGGTTAACCGTAAATGAAGGTGATCTTTCAGAATGAAATGGACAAAGGCCAATATGGTTCTGCCCCCTCTTTTTAAGCTCCACATACTGCCCGATCACCTCAACAATATCTGCTGTCTTCTTTACCTCTTCTTTTGCCTCTGATGAGTCCATACGTTAAGTGCCTAAAGTGACATAATTTACTTAAAGTATAATTTGAGCTTATTTTCGTAATTATTTTATTTAATTAAAACTTAGCTCACTTAAAGCTCAACCATTGTTATGCTATCATTTCCCCCGTCGCTACCTCCAGGGATAAAATTTTTCACATAACAATTTCCCTTTAAATATTCTCTGATAGCCTTCTTTAAAGCCCCTGAACCCATGCCATGGATAAGCTTTACTTTAGCATATCCATGAACCAGTGCCTGATCTATGATTCTGTCCACAAGGGGAAGGGCGTCAGCAATAGTATAGCCAATAAGGTTCAATTCTTTTTTAGTCATAACTGGACTAGACACAGACCATTGCTTTTCACGTATTTTATCTTTTTTCTTTTGAGGAGATATGCTTGAATCTGGAATTAACTCAGATGAATCAACCGTAAGTTTTAGATTGCCTATCATAATCTGGGTTCTTGAGGAGCCTTCATCAATACCAACAACCCAACCTCTCTTTCCAGATTTCTTATGAAAAACTCTTTGACCAATAGTAATGGAAATGGGATTAGTTGTTTTATTTTGGTATGTTATTTCAGATATTGCATTCATCAGATCATGTTTTGCATGTGTGTATCGTTGGGTTGCCTCGAGCTGACCTTCTACTCCTTTTTTCTTTAGATGTCCTATAGCCTCACCAAAATTTCTTTTTGCATCTGCTAATAGGCTCTCTGTCTTATGCTCCTTTTCAACGAGCATCTCGCTTAACTGCACAACTAATTTTTCTCTTTCTTTCTCTAACCTATTTTTTGATAGTTCATATTTTTCTTTTGCGAGTATAAGGTCTTCTTTCTCTGATTTCATTTCTTCCATCATCTTAGCAAGATCTTCCATTACTGAATCGGGTCTTCCTTTTTCTTTGCCCAGATACATGGTAGCCTTATCAATTATTTCACCCTGGATCCCTAAATCTTGTGCTATCTCGATGGCATGGCTTACACCTGGCATGCCGGTTAGCAACCTAAAGGTAGGGTGCCCCTTTTCGTAATCAAACTCCACAGATGCATTTTGGGCCTTTTTGTTAATCAGGCCATATCTTTTTAATCTTTGATAGTGAGTAGAAATTGCACTCAGAGAACCATTTTGCGAAAAATAATCCAGAATGGCCATAGCAAGTGATGCACCCTCGTCCGGATCTGTACCTGTTCCCAACTCATCCAAAATTACCAGAGAATTTTCGCCCGCCTGATCTATAATCTCTTTTAAATGCTCCAAGCGGGCAGAAAATGTGCTTAACCCTGCTGATATATCTTGATCATCTCCAATCCCGGCCAGTATGTTATTAAAAACACTCACAGTGCTACCCTCCTTAGCTGGAATATGCATCCCTGACTGAGTCATAAGGGTGAGAAGACCAATCGTCTTTAATGCCACAGTCTTGCCACCCCTGTTAGGCCCCGAGATGATAAGAATATTTTTCTGGGAATCTATCTTAATATCAATAGGTATTACAGGTTCTAAACTTCCTTTTTTATTCCCTTTACTGGATTCAAGATAAAGAGAAAGTAGTATAGGGTTCAAGGCATCTGAAAAATTGATAATCTTATCTGTGCTAAGGATAGGGCATATTCCTTTTATAGCCTTACTAAATTCTGCCCTGGCAAAAAGCCCATCAACCCTTCCCATAATCTCTAAACAACTCACAAGTTCAGATGAAAAATCAGACACAAAACCTGTAATCCTTTTTAGAACCTTTTTTTCCTCCTCCTTTTCCCTATCTGTTAATTCAACTAAATAGTTATTTTCCTCCACCACTGCCAGTGGCTCTATAAAGCATGTAGAGTGGGTGCTTGAATAACCGTGAACAATTCCCTTAATAAAACCTTTCTTATCGGTTCGAATAGAAATAACATAGCGGCCATCCCTCACAGAAATAATGTTATCATCGCTCGAGGCAAGGCTGCTTAAAATATCATTAAGCCTTTTCTCTATTACCCTTCTTTGTGCTACCCTCTGGGATCTTAGAGAAGAAAGTAATGGGCTTGCACGATCTGATATCCCTCCATCTTCAGTTATTGACTTACCAATCTCCTTTGCGAGGATGTCACATGTTGGAATATCCTTAACTACATCCATCAAGGAAGAGTATAACTCCCTTGCCTCACGTATCCAATTTTTTACCTTATGAGATACCTTTATTAGATTATGAATAGATAAAAATTCTTTTCCTTCAAGAAAAGTCCCCTTTTTAGAGGCCTTTCGTAACATTGGCCTGAGATCAAACAGGCTCGATAAAGGAACAAATCCTTTCGTACACACAAGCTCTTTCATCTCTGAGACAAGCCTTTGCTCAGCCTCGATAGATTCCAATTCTTGTAATGGCTTAAGTGACAGACAGTTTGAACGGCCTAATGGAGAAGCAGCGTAATGTGATACGATATTGAGCAACCGGTAATATTCGAGCACCCTAAGTGAATTTTCTGTCATGGGGGTTTTATAAGCCTTTGGCTTATTTAAAGGACTAAATTTTGTTTCTCTAACTCAATAATTCTCGAGCTATCCTGTTCACTTCACGGCCATCAGCCCTGCCAGCAACTTTTGCCATAACTGATTTCATGACACCTCCTAAATCTTTTTGGCCACTGGCCGAAATTTCCTCAATTATCTGCGTTACTATCTCTTTAATATCTTCAGTTGATAACTGGGGCGGCAAATATGTGGATAATATTTTTATCTCCTCCTCCTCTTTCTCTACGAGATCTTGACGGGAACCCTGGCCAAATTTCTCTATTGCCTCCTTGCCTTTTTTTATCTCTGATGATATTACCCCCATAATCTGTTCATCGGTGAGTTCCTGACGTAATGCAACCTGCTTATTTTTGATCGCAGACTTTAGCCCCCTTAATACAGAAAGTTTTTGTTTATCCTGCACTTTAAGCGCAT